>NZ_DASVSI010000068.1:0-13805 GCF_036388155.1 Hymenobacter sp.
CGACGACTACTCAATCCACTTGAACTTGTATTCCAGTTTGGGCACGGGCATGCGGTCGGCCACGCGGCGCAGGCGGTTGGGCAAAGCCATGATATAGTCGCGGGCTTTTTCGGCGGCGCCGTTGAGACCCGAAATCTGGTCGAGCTTCCAGGTGGTAATGAGGCCTTCCAGGATGTCGGTATAGTCCTGGCTGGTGTACACGCCCAGGCGCTGGGCCGCATCGGTAAAGTGCCCGAAGGTCTTACCCATCTCCACACCCATTTCGCGCATGTAGTGGGCCGGCATCACGATTTTCTTGCGCATCATGTCCTCGAAAGCCAGCATCATTTCCGAGGGGTCGTGCTTGAAAATCTCGGTCACGAAGGCCTTGTACACGCGGGCGTGGCGGGTTTCGTCGCCGGCAATCATGCCGCAGATTTTGGACAGCTGGTCGTCGCCGGCTTTGCGGGCCAGCTGGCCCACGCGGCGGTGCGAGATGTTGGTGGCCTGTTCCTGGTAGCTCGTGTACACGAAGGCGCGGTACGGGTCGTTGGCCGTGCCCAGGTCGAAGGCGTCATTGATGAGGTACTGGGTGCTCACCTCAAACTCGCGCATGTTCACGCGGCCCGAGAGGTAGAGGTAGCGGTTCAGGAGGTCGCCGTGGCGGTTTTCCTCGGCCGTCCAGCCCCGAATCCACTCGGCCCAGCCGTTGTTGCGGTCGCGGTTGATGTTGTCGAGCTCGTGGAACCAGGCTTCGTAGTTGGGCAGGGCTTCTTCGGTGATGGTGTCGCCGATGAGTACCGCCAGCAGGTCGTAGCTGAGGCTGCTGGCTCTTTCGCGCAGCTCTTTTACTTCGTCAAAAAACGTGTCACGGCGCGAGTCGGGCAGGTAGTCGGCGGGCTGCCAGCTGTCTTCCACGCTTTTGAGGAAGGTGCTCATGTTGGCCTTTAGGTAGCCTTCCATCTGTTGCAGGACTTCGCCGCGGGTTATTGATATGGAGGTTTGCATGGGAAAAGGCGAAAGCGTGAATGATATAAAGGGAAACGCTTTTTCGGGGGCAAAGGTCCGTGGCGGGGCCACGGAGCAGGGTATAAGATTATGGCATTATTACGGCGTTGCCGGAAAGAGAAGGGCTTTCCACCCAGAAATAAGCCCGTCTGGACTGGATTTTTCCGCTCAGCGGGCCCGGCCCCTTACCGCACCTGCGGCTTGTACCATCGCAGCGAGCCATCGGTGGCCAACGCCGCCCCGGGCCGCAGCACCACCGCGGGAGCCGCCCCAGCACCGAACCGAAACCGACGGTTTAACCAGTGCGCTGTTTCGGTGCTGAGCACCCAGCGGGCAGCGGGGCCACGGGCGGCCAAGTGCCGCAAGCACCCCGCCTCATCGGACGTACCACTCAGATGCTGACGCAGCGCTGCCTGCGAGGCATCGTGCGACGGCCAGCCCGACAGCATAAGCGTGGGCCCGGCCCCGAGTTCGTACACCCGCAACGGCGAAAGGCTCTTCAGCAAGTCGTTAGCCCCGGCCAGTATGCGGGGACCGTTGCCCGTCAGCCGACTGATTTCGGCCAGGGTACGCTCGTGGGCGCCCTGCTCCTGCCCCAGCACCTGCCGGCGGTGCAACGTCTTGGCCCCATAAAGCACCAGGCAAAGCACCGCGGCACCAGCGGCCAGCCGGATGGCAACTCGGCCAGCAAAAGGGGCCGCGAGGAAAGTGGTTTTTGCCAGAAAAGCCAGGTTCGTCAGCAGCCACACATCGAGCAAGGACAAGGCCAGCCGCGGTGGCAGTTTGAGCAAGCCCGCGAAGAGAATGAATACACCCACAAAACTTGCTTGCACCAGCCAGAAAATGGGTTGGCGGCCTGCTCGCCGCGCCACCACGGCACCGCTGGCGAGCAAACCCAGCAGCAAGGGGAAATAATCGCGCACCAGCAGGCCAGCGCGCTCGCCCAGCTTGGCAGGAAAGTCGTGCCGTAGAAAGTCCGCGGCATCGAAGACGTAGGCCCGCCGCGCCAGCGCCTCGTTCACCACGCTGGTGTCACCTAGCATCCACAAGCTCACGGCGTTGGTGCCCAGGCTGTCGGCGGGCGTGCGGGGCCGGGGGCGCAGCTGCTCAAAGTCAAGAATGCGGGCGAAGTAGCCGTCGCGGACTTGGGTGCGGGCCTGGGCGGGGGTTTGGCGCCACGACGCGACGCTGGTTGCGAGCAGCAGAACCACGGCGGCGCTGGCCACCAAGGGCAGCGCCCGGCGCCAGTGCCCGGCCAACCACCACACTGCCGGCAAAGTGGCCCCCCAGGCCAACACCCCCAGGCTGGGCCGCATCAGCCAGGCTGCCAGCAGGCCCGCGAGCCCGACCAGCAGCGGGCCCACCCGGCCCGGCCGCTGCGCCGCATACAGCAACGCGCTGCTGCCCAGCAGCAAGGCCACCCGCACGTAGCTGAACCACAACCAGTGCTCTACCCAAGCCAGCCCGAAGAAAACCACCAACGCCAGCACCAAAGCCCCGGAGCGCAAGTGAGGCTGCAGCAGGGCATCGAGCACGGCAAACGTGAGGATTGTGGCCACCACAAGCAGCCCACTCAGCAACCAGCCAAACCACGCCACGCCCGGCGCGGCGGTGTATGCAGCCGCCAGCAAATGCCCCCATCCGTGGAAATACAGCGGCACCGACGGCACTGGCTTCAGGGCCAGCACCCCAGAAAACAACCACGCCAACGAAGTATCGTCACTGGCTTCGTAGTAGCTGCCCAAGCCCAGCAGCGTGCCGGCCACCAAGGCCAGTGGCAGCAAAACCACACGCGCAAAAACGGCAATACGAGGAGGAGCTAGCACGGCAGCAGCAAACAGGGCACTAAGTTGTTAGTTGTTGGTTGCTAGTTGTCAGTATTTGGTTGAGCTTTGACTATCAACGAGCAACTGGCAACTGGCAACTGACCATAAGAAATAAGCCCCGCCGGCATTAGGCTTGCCAGAAGCGCATTTCGAGGGAAATGCGGGTGGCGTCGTCGTTGAGGTTGGCGGCCGCGCCGTGCAACAAGTAGGGCGAAAACACCAGC
The DNA here is from genome assembly GCF_036388155.1 of Hymenobacter sp. Taxonomy (NCBI): domain Bacteria; kingdom Pseudomonadati; phylum Bacteroidota; class Cytophagia; order Cytophagales; family Hymenobacteraceae; genus Hymenobacter; species Hymenobacter sp. Next base: position 3,038 of record NZ_DASVSI010000068.1, read on the forward strand.
ACTTCGTCGGGCCCCGGGTTGGGCCGGATGATGCTCAGCGGGCGGGCCGGGCGCAGCACCCCGGGCACGGTGTAGGGCACGCCGTGGTAAATGGCGCCTTCGGCGGTGCGCTCCACGGCGTTTTCGGGCCAGTGGTGGCTGCCCGGCACCAGCGTGAGCGACGAACGAGCGGTGCTGCCCGCCACCGGCAAGTAAATATTCAGGGCGTCGTGGTAGCGGGGCAGCCAGGCGTCGCGGTGCAGGGGGTTGTGGTCGGCGCGCTGGGGCCGCACAATGCGCAGGTGAAACACCGCTTCCTGCACGTTCGGGTTATAGGCGCGCACCGGCTGGCCGCAGGCGGCGCCCACCAGGTTTTCGAGCAACGCCGGCGCGATGGGCAGCCGCGCCAAAGGATAGGCTTTGGTTTGGGCGATGACGGCCAGGTGCCGGGCCGAATCGTCTGCCACGGCGTGATGGTATTGCCGCACGTCAAAGTCCGGCGCCACTGCGCACCCGGCCTCGCGCAGGGCTTCGCGCAGCAGGTCGGCCAACCCCGCTTGCAACTGCTCTTGGACTGGCGTGGGCAGGCCGGGCACCACGGCGTAGCCAGCCTCAGCCCAGGGCGCGCGCGCGGTTAGGTCAATGGCCTGGTCCAGGAGCACGCCTTCGTCGGCCGAAGCCGTGCGCGCTCCTTCCACCTGGTAGGCCACGGGTTGGCCGTTCAGGTGCAGGTGGTCGAAGGGCGCGTCGGCGGCCGGGTCGGTTGAAGTCATGGTAGGTGAAGCCGCTGCGGGCTGCCGTTGTTTGGCAAAATTAACCGCGAATTCGGTCCAGCAGCCCGCTCCACACCGCCAGCGTCCGGTCGAGCAGTGCGGGCGAAGTCGTTTGGCGCAGCAGTTGGTACAGAGCCCGCGCTTCCGCGGGCCGGTGCCGCCGCACGGCCTGGCGCATTTCCCAGCGCAGGCGCACGGCCAGCGCGGCCCGCTCCTCGGGCGTGCGCACCAGCGCCAAGGCCTTGGCGCACACCCGAATGGTGGACTCCAGAAAAGGGTCGTGGCGGCGGTAGGCACGGCTGCTCATGCTCCGCGGGTGCTTGCGCTTCCGGGTCGTCACGGCATCAACGTACAGGAATTGCCAGCCGCGACTGGCCCGGACCCAAAAGTCGAAGTCTTCGTAGGCCAGGGTTTCGTCGTAGCCCCCCAGCGCTTCCAGGCAGGCGCGGCGCATCATCATGGTGGGCGTGCTGATGAAATAGCGGCGCAGCACCTCGGCAAAAACCCAACCGCTGGCGGGCGGGGGCTGCAGTGCGCCGGCGCCGTCGGGGCGGTGGTGCAGGCCCAGCAGCGCGCCCGCTTCGCTAATCAATTCGGCATTGGAATACACCACGCCCACGTCCGGCGGCGCCTGCTGAAAGGCTGCCACCTGCTGCGCCACTCGGGCGGGCAGCAGCACGTCGTCGGTGGCAAAGTCAATAACAAACTCGCCGCGGCTCAGGCGCAAAGCCTGGTTGAAAGCCTGGCAATTGCCCACGTTGGTGGGCAGCAGAAGCAGTTGCCACTGCGGGTGTCGTTGGGCGTATTCGCGCAGGATGGCGGGGCTGTGGTCGGTACTGGCATCGTCCACCAGCCACACCTCAAGCTGCGGGTAGGTCTGGGCAAGAATGGAGTCGAGTGCTTCCCGCAAAAAAGAGGCGTGGTTGTGGCAGAGGGCCACAATGGTGACTACGGGAACCTCCACGCTGGCGGAAGCAGACGGCAATTGAGTGGAAAAATAGCTGCTCATTTCGCCCTCCCTCCGTTAAACTGAACAAATACGCAGGCCAGCAGCACCGCTCCGTAGCGGCCCGCATGGGCCAGCACGGCGCCTTGCAAGCCAAACCTGGGCAGCAGCACCGCCAGCAACCCCGCGAAAGCGGCCGCCGAGCCCGCCTGCACGGCCACATAGGGCAAGGTGCGTGCGCGCGTGAGCAGTTGAAAGAGGAAGAGCCAACTGAGAAACTTTGCCCAGTCGCCGAGCAGCTGCGGCCCCAGAAACTCGCGGGCGCCCAGCAATTGCGGCGAGAAAAGCAGGGGCAGCAGCCAGTTTCGGCACAAAAAAATGGCGCCTAGCCCAAGGGCGAGCACCGGGGCCAGCAATTTGAGCACAGCCAGCAAGTACGCGCGCGCGGCCCGCGGCTGGGCGGCTAGCGCCGCCAGTCGCGGGTAAAACACGCTGCTCATCACGGCGCCAAATACCATGGTGTAGTTGTCGGAAAGCTTGGCCACGGCCTGCCACAAATCGGTGCGGGCGGGTCCGTAAGTGGCCAGCAAGTGCGTGCGGAGGGCATAGTCAACTGCTTTGCCAAACAGGAGCGTGCTGGCGGCCATTAGCAGGAACTGGCCCAAGCCGCGCAGCGCCGCGCGGCTCACGGGGCCGAACTGCCACCGCCGCCAGGGCCACACGCCGTGCCGCACGGCCACTGCCAGCGCCGGCACCAGGGCCAGCCCCTGCCCTGCCAGATAAGCCAGCAGCACCACGTCGAGGCCGTAGCCCTGCGCCATGCCCAACGCCACCGCGGCCGGGCCCAGCAGCGCCACGGCCACCGACGAAACCAGGTAAGCGCGCAGGCGCCCGGCCGCGAGCAGTGCCGCGCTCACCAGCCCCTGGCCCGTCACCAGCACAATGCCCACCGCAAAAACTGCTACCTCTAACCAGCCCCAGGAAGGGTAGTTTCCGGCTTGCGTAACGCCCGCCAGCGCCAGCACGCCCACCACCAACACCGCCAGGTTGAGGGCCACGGCCGCCCCGAACCAAGCCCGGGCACGGGCGCTGCCGGGCCGGAGCGGCGCCAGGTACTTCACCACGCCAGCGTGCACCCCGTCGCTGGGTAGCGTGGTAAATAGCGCCATTAGGTTTTGAAATTGGGCCAGTTGGGTGAGGCCCCCAGTCGGCGCATACACCGCCACCAGCTTGTTGACCACTAACGCGCCCACGCCCCGGGCAATTACCGCCGCGCCCGAGCCCAATGCCCCGCGCGCAAAGCTTTGCCAGGTGGCCGGAATGGCGGAAGCAGGGCGCGTGGTAATTGGCATAAGGGAGAATGGCACCGCAAAGAACGGCACCAAGGCCTCGCGGCCCGCGCAGCGGCCCGTGGCGTTAAAGCGTCTTTTCCCAGCTCAGCCGCAGGCCCGCCACCCCGCCCAAGTGGCGCTTGAAGTGCAGCAGGGAAGCGTTGGGGCCGGTGTCGAGGGTCGACGTGCCCAGGTCGAGCACGGCCACGTCGCTGGCTTGGGCAAAGGCGTGCAGCCCTTCGTTGAGCAGCACCACCGGGCTCAGCGCATTGCAGCGCAGCGGGCTGGCGGGGTAAAAATTGTACAGGACCCGCTCGTGCACCCGAATGGCCACCGTGAGGGCCGCCCACTCCCCGTCGGGTTGGCGCACCGAGAACAGAAAATGCTCGCGCGGAAATTTTCGAAACAGCTCCTCCACCCGCTCCAACGGCAGCGACAGCTCCTGGCCCCGCTCCTGCCGGCACGCCTGGATGAAGGCATACGCTGCGGGCAACAGAAACGGCGGTTCCTGCTCCACGTGCAAGCCGTGGCGGCGGCACTTGTGCAGGCGGCGGCGCTCGGAGGGGTGCAAATGGGCTTCGTAGCCCCGCGCGGGGTCGAGGTAATAGTTCTGCTCGGCCAAGGCCACGCGGTAGCCGCGCTGGCGCAGGGTTTCGGCCAGCGCGGCCGCGCCAATTGGGTCATAGGCAAAGGGGTAGCTGCGCATGGTGAGCTGCCGCACCCCGCGCCGGGCCAGCTCCGACTCTGCTTTATCCAGCAAGCGGTGCAAGCCGGCAATGCCCACGCCGGGGGCCAGCTGCACGGCGCCGAAAGGGGCTTGCGCGGGACTTCGGGCCATTTCGGGGCTGGCCGGGTCGATGACGACGTGCAGCTGCGCCAGGGTGCGGCCGGCGGTGGACGCTTCCAAATAAAAGCTCAGGCCCGGGCCGGGGGCCGGCTGCAAGGCCTGGTGTTCGGGCCGCAGATAAAGAAACGGCTCGAAGGCCAGCGGCAGCGGCGGGGAGACGGGCCCGGCCGGTCCGTATTCGACCACACGCACCTCGAACGACGCCGCCCGCACCTCGCTCCTGTCAACCTCAACTAGGGAATCCGTACTTTTCAAGCTCAATTGTAGTGACCTGCCGGCAAAGTACGGCACAGAACCGCCGGTGGACGTGCCCGGGCGGGCCTTTACCTGCGCTGCTGGGCGTAGGGCATCCCGGCCGGCTCGCCAGACACAAAGAGCCGGAATTGCTTTTCGGCTTTCGTATTTTTTTGTTGCATGACGCCCTCCAACTCCTCTTCCCCTCCTGCTGGCGCAACTTCCTCGGCGCTGGACGGTACCAACGACTCGGCATTCAGCATTTCCGACCGCGACGCGACCATGCAGGCGCGCAGCCAAACGCAAACCCTGGGCCAACGCCCCGGCACGCTGGTCATCCGCGATGGCGCTTTGAAGCCCCGGCTGTTTTTAGTATCGTACGACGACAAGACGCTCATCGAGCAGGAATACAGCGACTACGACGCGATGTTGGCCAGTTTTCAGGCCCGCCCCGAGCTGCGGCACTGGATTGATGTGCGCGGCTACGGCGACCTGGCCCTGATGGAGCGCCTGATGCACGACTTCGAGCTGCACCCCTTGCAAATGGAGGACGTGCTGGGCGACTTCCAACGGGCCAAAGTAGACATTTTCGGCGACAACCGCCTGTTTATGGTTTCGCGGATGACGGATTTCACGTCCAACCTGGAAATCGACGACGACCAGCTTTCGCTGTTCACGGGCCCCAACTACGTGCTCAGTTTTCAGGACGACTACAGCGACTGCCTCGACCCGCTCCGCAACCGCCTGCGCAGCAACTTCAGCCAAATCAAGCGCAAGTCGTCGCTGTACCTGGCCTACGCGCTCACCGACGTGGTCATCGACCACTATTTTCCCACCATGGCCGCCATCGGCGACTACATCGAGGGGCTGGAGGACCGGATTTTCTCGGAGCGCCGCGAGCGCCGCATGCTCAACCGCATCCTGCGCATCAAGAAGGACATTGTCCATTTCCGGCGGCTGGTGTACCCAGAGCGCGACAAAATCAGCGAAATCCTGCGCATGCCCGAAGACGTGGTGCCCGAGGACGTGAAAGTCTTTTTTAAGGACGGCTACGACCACGCCATGCAAGCCCTGGACCTGGCCGAGAGCTACCGGGAAAGCATCAGCAGCCTCACCGAACTGTTTCTTTCCGACCAAAGCAACCGCATGAACGAGGTGATGAAGGTGCTCACCATCATCAGCGCCATCTTCATCCCCCTCAGCTTCGTGGCGGGCGTTTACGGCATGAACTTCCAGCGCGAAGCCCCACCCGCCGGCTCCAACCCCCTGAACATGCCCGAGCTCTACCAGCCCTGGGGCTACCCAGCCGTGCTCACCCTCATGGCCCTCATGGTCATCGGGCAGCTCATTTATTTCTACCGCAAGGGCTGGCTGACCAAGCAGCGGTAAACTTTGTTCATTTAATTATTATCATTTAACAGTTAACAGCCGTTCTGCTGGGCCATACGGCGCCCATAGAACGGCTGTTAACTGTTAAATGACTATCTGGCTTCGTACCTGCGCCACCCGCTCGGCTACAGTGCCTTCGATGAGGGTGAAAGGAATGCCGTAGAAGTCAAGCTGCATCAGAATGGCGCCGTGCTGAAAGCTGCGCAGCGCCTCGGGGCCACGCCATCCGTCTTGCTCGAAGGGCACCGTGGGAGCGCACACAAACGTATGGGCGTAACGCTGGCGGCACACCGCCGCCATGGCTTGCAACGCCGGCTGGCAGCGGTGAAAATAGTAGTAGGAATAGAGCGCCGTGGTGGTGGCGTTGGTGTCGCAGAAGAGCACACCACGGGCCTGCGCCGCGGCCTCGTCCTCTAGCTCGGCGTGGCGGCGGGCAATGTAGAGCAGGTCTTCAAACGCCAGGTTGCCGCTTTTCTGCTCGTGCAGGGTGCGCCCGTATTCGGGCACCCACGCCGTGCCACAGGCCTCCGCCAGGGCCGCGCACAAGGTTGATTTCCCGCTGCTTTCGGCCCCCAGAAACACCACCCGCGGCACGGCCGCTGGTGGCACCACACCCAGTTGCGCCGCCACCAGCGGATGCAGAAAAGGCGCGGCCGCCGCCGGATTTTCCCGCACCTGGGTTCCGGATATGGGCACGCGCTGCCGAGCCACGTCCACTGCCACGTGGGCCGCGCCCAGGTGCTCGGCAAACCCCGGCCCGTAGGCCTCGCTGCTGAACACCACGTCCACGGTCAGGTTTCGTGCCGCCAGCCACTGCCGCACAAATTCGCGATGCGTGTGGTCAGGGGCGTCGTCGGGCGGCACACCGTCGGCGGCCGCTGAAAGGGCAAAAACACGAAGCGGCGTGTTCCCAATGCGTGGGCCGTCGGCCAGCTCATCGCCCCGGTACAGCTCGCGTATCCAGTCGGCCCGCACAGCCGCGGGCATGGCGGCCGAGTGGGGGCCGTGCCCGGTAGGGCCGGGCCCGGTAGGGTTGGCGTAAACCAGCAGAAGCAGCTCGTTTACTTGCGCAGCGGCGGTTTCCAGTAGCAACTGATGGCCGCGGTGCGGGGGCCAGAACTTGCCCACCACCAGGCCCGTGCCCCCGCTTAGCATGTGTCCGGGGCGAGCTTCGGTAGCCCAAGTAAGTTGCGGGGTCGGCCGCAAAACCCGCTACCCACGACAGTATATAACGCTGCCTTCTTTTTAATGCGTAACATTCTTGATAGGATGTGTGGACACTAAGAATTTCTGAATAAATAAGCCCGTCATGCAGAGCGGAGCGAAGCATCTTGCCCGCCACCAGTAATTAATTACTGCCACAAGCGAGATGCTTCGCTCCGCTCTGCATGACGTTCTTGTGATTTGCTGTCCCTACACTCTAGTTGGGTAGGGGCTTCCATTCGCCTTTGGTAAAAAACACGTTTCCGAATTTGCGGGAATTAAACACGAAGGAGAATGAGAGAGGCTGGCCGTACGGCGGCGGGGGCTTGCGCCACGGCGCGGGGCGGCTAAGCGTTGGCATGCACCGGCTACGGCAGGGCCAGCTGCAGCTCGGTGCGGCGCAGCTCGCGGCCCACCGCCCGCACCAGTTGGTAGGTGGTAGTGGCCGCGTCGTAGGTCAGGCCCACGCCGCGGCCGGTGCTGGGCAAAGGCGCCCCGCCCAGCAAGCGGCCCTTGGCGTCGTAGAGAAACACGTGAGCCGGGCCCGGCTCGGTAATGGCCACAATGCGGCGGCCGCTGCCGAAATCAAACAGCTGCACCGGCTTCGGACCAGAGGTCACGAAGCGTTGCGTGAGCAGCGGCGCGGCCTGGCCGGGCAGGAACACGTCGAGCTGGCCGCCGTCTTCCCGCGTCACCACGAAGGCGCGGCCGCGAGCATCGGGCACCAGCCGGAAGCGGGCCGTGCGGCTCCAGGTGGCCACTCGCTTGCGGCTCAGGATGTCGCCGCTCAGGGTGAAGGTCACCAGTTCGCCGTGCTGGTTGACCACCGTGAAGCGCGTGCGCCCCAGCGTAGTGCCGGCTTGGACCAGCACATCGCCGGCCAGCCGCGCGCCCATGCTCAGCGGGAAACCCGGAAACAGGTTCCCCTGTCCGTCGAAGGCGTACACGTACCCGTTTTGCAGGGGCACCAGCACCGCGTCGCGGCCGTTCACATTCAGCAGGGCGGGCCGCCCGGCCAGCGGGAATTCCAGGTTTTTGGGCTGCCAGCCGGGAAACTGCCGGCCGCGGGCATCCAGGAGCAGCAGGCTGTTGCCGGCGGTGCGGGCCAGCAGGCGGGCAGGCTCATTGGCGGCTCCGCTGGGCGCGGTCACGAGCTCGGCCACGCGCAGGGTATCGGGCAGGTTGAGGGGAAAAGGCAGCACTTCGCGGCCGTCGTTAGCGAAAAGATGCAGCCGCGAGCCCGCTCCCAGCAGCAGGCCACCCGCCCCGCCGCCCGTGGCGGGCAGCAGCGCCAGCCCCGCCGCCGGCCCGGCCAGCGTGTCTGACCAGAGCACGGCATTTTCGGGGCTCACGTAGTGCAGCACCCGGGCCGAATCTTGCACCACCACGGCGGGCAGCACGGCCGGCGTGCCCACCAAGGGGTACTTAAAGGCCAGTACCCGGCCGTTGGCGGCAGCGCCGCTCCCCTGCGCCACCGCCGGGCCCAGGTCGGGGTGCCGGAGCAGCAGTTGGGTGAAGTATTGGGCTTCGGGCGCGGCTTCGTCATCGGCGGGCACCAGCTGCAGGGCAATCTGCGGAAAGCGCTTGAACAGGGCCTCGTTGCGCAACAGGCCGGCGCGCCGCTCTTCGGTGAGCACGCCGAGCAAGGCATTCCAGCTGTTGCGCGTGTCCACAAACACGCTCAGGCGGGCGCGGGGCAAGGTTTCCTGCAAAAAGGCTACCTGCGACGCGTTTTGCGCCCACGTGCGGCTCGCCACCACGTCGGCCAGGTACCCATTCAGGGTCAATTCATCGGACAGCACCAAGTAGTTGCCCACCAGCACGCTGGCTTGGGGCCGGGCCTCTACGGCGTAGGGCTGGGCCGGCCGCAGCAAGGGCCCCAGCACCGCCGCTTCCTGAAAACCGGCCGGGTGCACCTGGTACGGCCCCACTTTGGTGAAGGCCGGGGAATTGCCGTTGAGGCGGCGCAGGCGCGCCAGCCAGCGCTCGGTGCGGGCCGGGGCCGGGCAGCGCACAAACGCCAGCCGGCCCGGCCGGGCGCTGGCCGTGGGCGCCGCTAGGTAGGCAACGGCCATTTCGCCGTCGAACGTGGCCCGCAGGCTGTCCAGAGCCGCAGTGCGCTCCAGGGTGTCGGCTGGGGCGCCTTTGGGCCGGGGCCAGGTGCGGGCTGGGTCGGCGGCCAAGTGCAACACCATGGCCGTGCGGTTGCTGAGTACGGCCGTCAGGCCCAGCGGCTGGGTGGGCTGCCCGCGCAGGCGCTGCTGCAGGGAGCCCCGGGTCGTTTCGGGGTTGGAGAAGCCTTGCAGCTGCGCCCGGCTTCCGGCCAGCTTCAACCCCAGCAACCCCTCCGAAACCAAGCCCGCCAGCTGGTCGAATTGCCCGTGTGCGTCGCGCCGAAACAGCACGTCCAGGAACTGCGGCAGCCGCCGGTAGTTTACCAGCAGCGTGGCATCGAGGCCGGTGAGCTTGCGCCAATCGGTGGACGCAAACGCCGTAAGCACGGTGGGCGCCTCGGGGTGAGCCAGCCGCCGCACCACCGCTTCCACCAAGCTGGGCGTGGCGCTGACGAGGAGGTGGTTGCGGTAATTCAGCACCGTGAGGCTGGTTTCGCTGCGCCGCTCGGTGAGGATGGTGAGCTGCTGGTCTTCGTAGTCGCGCGTGGTGAGGCGGTAGCGGGCGTCGCGGCCCAGCGTTTCGAGCAGGCTGCGTACCTGGCGGTACTCCCCCACCCGGGTGAGGGGAATTTGGTAGAGCACGCCGAACTCGGTGGGACTCGTGACGTGCACCGACGTGATGACCAGCTTGCGGCCCAGCAAGGCAAGGATGCCCCCGCTGCGCCGCCGCGCCGCGCCCCCGCCCGTGAGGCTGTCGGCCAACGCCAGGTGGCCCGCCCCCTGCTGGAAATACCGCACGGCCGTGAGGTTGTCCCACAGCTCAACTTCCTGCAAATGACGCACGAGCGTGGGGTGGTCGTGGGTGCTCAACACGAGCACGGCGTCGTCGGGCACCAGTGCGTAAGGGTCCACTGGCACGGCCGCCAACGTGCGCCGGTAGTACACGTACGTGCCCAGTGCGAGCGCGAGTACCAAGGCAGTAAGTAACGCCAGAAGCTTTCGGGACATGGAAATGGAAGCGGTGACGGGCGACGAAAGTACGGCGCAAGCGCGCTTGCGCCGTGCGCCGGCCCGCCAAGCCGGCTTTGCACCGCGTCGTTTTCGCCTCTGCCGAAAGCCAGCGTATCTTTCAGCCAGCCAATGAACGCCCAAACGGTGCCCCACGTCAAGCCCAGCCCCTGCGCACTCCCAGCACGCCGCCCAGCGCGGCGGTGGCCGCGTGCGCTGGCGGCGCTGTCGTGCCTGGTGCTGCCCGCCTGCTTCCAATTGCGGGAGCCCGAGCCGGCGGCCGGCGGCAGCGAATGGATTCAGCCAACGCAGGTCAACATCCTGCTGGCCAATTTCACCACGGCCGTGCAAAACGTGAACGTAGCCAACTACGAGCGCAGCTTCACGGGCCCGGACTACCGCTTTGTGCCCGACCCCACCAGCGCCGGTTCCACCCCGGCCCTGTTTGCCAACTGGCGCGTGCCCGAGGAAACCACTTACTTCACCAGCCTGCGCCGCCGCACGCCCCCCGGCACCACTAACACCCTCACCCTGACCGACCGGCGCGACCAGCTCTACACCGCCGATTCGGTGGAAGTGTCGGCCTTGTACCAGCTCAAAGTCACCCAGCAGGACACCGCTTTCCGGGCCGGACTGCTCCAGGGCAACCTCCGCCTCATCCTGCGCCGCCGCAACAACGAATGGCGCATTGTGGCGTGGCGCGACCAGCGCACCGGCCCCGGCCTCTGCTGGACCGATTTAAAGAAATACTTTAGCTCGAATTGAGGCCCTGGGCTTTGGCGGTGAATAAAAAATAGACCGCCCTGCTGAGTTGGCCGAAGCATGAGAGTCCGGTTGCTGATTGCTCAATTCTAATCTCCATTTCTTGTACTTCGCTGTAGCTATAGCGGTTCCAGCAGCGGTTACGTGCCGGTCCGACGCCCTAGGCGTCCGACCGGTTGCCG
>NZ_DASVSI010000069.1:0-4086 GCF_036388155.1 Hymenobacter sp.
GTCGGACGCCTACGGCGTCGGACCGGGGGGTAGTCCGCAACGTGGGGTAATTACTTCTCGAAGCGTGAGAAGGTCCTTCGCAAGCTCAGGATGACAAAAGAAAAAAGGCCCTACACGAATGCGTGTAGGGCCTTTTTGCTGCCGTAAGAGCAGCACTTAAACCTATTTAAAAGCTTATTTAGCTTCCACGGCCGTGATTTCGGGCACGGCTTTTTTCACCGTGTCTTCCAGGCCGGCGCGGGTCATGGGCGACATGGGGCAGGCGCCGCAGGCGCCTTCCCACTCCAGTTGGAGCACGCCTTCGGGGGTGATGTTGGCCACGCGCACGTTGCCGCCATCGGTGGCCAGGTAGGGACGCAGCGTATCCAGAGCCGCCTCGATGCGGGGCATCAGCGGATGTTCAAAAACGGGAGCTGAAGTTGTCATTTCCACAAATTTACGAATTCATCTGGACGACGGCCGTTTTTGGGGCGACGTTGTTGCGGATGCTTATCTGGCGTGCCACAGCTTCGGCCAGGTCAGCGAATAGCTGGCCGACCACCGACTCCGGGTCGAGCACGGCGGGCTGGCCTTGGTCGCCATTCTCCCGAATGCTCTGCACGAGCGGCAGCTGGCCCAGCAACGGAATGTCGTGCTGCGCGGCAAGGCGCTGGCCGCCACCTTCGCCAAAGATAAAGTACTTATTCTCGGGGAGCTCGGCAGGCGTAAACCACGCCATGTTCTCCACCACGCCCAGCACGGGCACGTTGATTTGGGGCTGGCGGAACATCTGCAACCCCTTCTGGGCGTCGGCCAGCGCCACTTTCTGCGGCGTGGTCACGATGACGGCGCCCGTGACGGGCACGGTTTGCACCAGGGTGAGGTGGATGTCGGAAGTGCCGGGCGGCAAGTCGAGCAGCAGGTAGTCCAGCTCGCCCCAGTCTACTTCGGTAATGAACTGCTTGAGCGCCGACGAGGCCATGGGGCCGCGCCACACAATGGCGCTTTCGGCCGGCGCCAGGAAGCCGATGCTCATCAGCTTCACGCCGTATTTCTCGATGGGCTGGATGAGATTTTTGCCGTTGGGGCCCTGGAAAACGTGCGGGGCCGCGTTTTCCACGCCAAACATGACGGGCATGCTGGGGCCGGAAATGTCGGCATCGACCAAGCCGACTTTGGCGCCGGTCGCGGCCAGGGCCACCGCCAGGTTGGCCGTGACGGTGCTTTTGCCCACGCCGCCCTTGCCCGAAGCAATGGCGATGATGTTTTTCACGCCGGGGAGCAGGTCGCCGCGGTTGTTGCGGCCGGTGGTCACGCGCGAGGTCATGGTAATCACCACGTTGGCGTCTTTGTCGACCATCGTGTGAATGGCGCGCTCGCAAGCATCGTGAATGAGCTGCTTGAGCGGGCAGGCCGGGGTGGTGAGCACCACGGTAAACGCGACGGTGAGGCCGTCAATGACAATGTTCTCAATCATGTTGAGCGTCACGAGGTCCTGGCCCAGGTCGGGCTCTTCCACGTAGCTCAGCGCCTTAAGAACGGCTTCTTGGGTAATCATCATAAGGAGAGCAAAGCGTCGGAAAACGACGCGCTGCAAAGATAACCCCGGAAGCGGCGGGCAGGTTCGGCGGGGCCAAAATTGCCTTTTTATAAACTAAGACATTCAGTAGCAATAATTCCACAAATAGGAGCCATATTTACCAACGGTTCTTTTTACCTTTTTCTACAGCTTCCTTCTTTGGCCTTTTTTATGCAACACACTGACTTAACCATGAGCGCCGACACCGTGGAAATGTTCTGCTCGCCCGAACCCGAAGAAACCGAAGAGCTGCTCGTGTTCGAGTTTGCGGTGCCTGTGTCGGCCAAAGTGCCGCCGGCGCGCCAACGCATAGAAGTAGCCAAATTGCTGGTCCAGCAGAGTTCCGTGACGAGCACCGTACCCGGCAAAGTGCTGATGCCGCTGCGCGCCAACAACACCTCCGTTGGCGCCGCCTGGTGCATCACGGCCACCCTTACGGCTCCGCAGGCCCGCCGCTCTGCCTCACGCTATTAACAGCGGAGGCTTTTATTGCAAGTGCTCCATCTGCCGGGAAGCCAGCAGGCCTTCGGGCACGCTGAGCGCACCGGTGTGCGGGTCAACCAGGCCGTTGCGCTCGTCTTCGATGTTGGTGGCTTGCGTGTAGACGTCGCCGGCAATGGGCCGGGTCCGGAGTTCTTGCTTGAAGGCCCGGATGCTGTTGGTGCGGGCCTCGGCGTCTTGGGGCCCGCCGTAGTCGGAGAAGCCGAACCCGCCCCATTCGCTCACAATCAGGGGCACTTGACGGCGGTAAAAGAACGGGTCGCCCACCACGAGCGGGAAGGCGGCGGTGCCTTCCATCTCGCCGCCCACCAAGCGGTCGAGCAGTTCCCGCCAACGGCTGAGGTCGGGGGTGTAGAGGTGGGCCGTGAGCAGGTCGGATTTTAAGCGGCCGGTGTGGGAAATGTGATGCCAGCCGTCGTTGTCGACCACCAGAAATTGCGGATAAGCAATTTGCATGAGGTGGTAGGTTTCCACGATGTACTGGCGGGTCTCCGCGTTGGTCGCAATGTCCTGCGCGCCCCAGTCTTCGTTATACAAGCTCCAAATAACGATGCTGGGGTGCGTCTCGATGAGCGTAACCATGCGCAGCAGCTCGGCGCGGTGGTTTTCGCGGCTGCGCGGGGTGGAGCTGTGGGGGCTGGGCACTTCCACCCACAGCAGCAGGCCCAGCTCGTCGGCCAGGTTGTAGATGCGCGGGTCGATGCCGGCAATGTGCACGCGCACCAGGTTGCAGCCCAGCGCCTTCATGGCGTACATGTGGCGCTGCATTTCTTCTAGCGTGGCCTGGCCCGGCTGGTAGAGGATGCCGTCGAGGTAGGTGGGCTGGTTGTTGAGGTAGACGTAGCGCCCGCGGGCCTCAATCTTGCGCAGGCCAAACAGCGTCTCGATGCTGGCGGCGTAGCCGTCGGTGTTGATGAGCTGGGCCACCAGCCGGTAGCGGTGCGGGGCTTCCGGCGACCACAGCTCGGCGCCGGCCACTTCCAGCACCACGCGCTGCTGCCATTGGCCCGCTTCGAGGTGAAGCGGAAAATCAGACTCGGCCAGCGGGGAGATGCGGTCGGGGGTTTTGGGGTCGAAAACTTGCAGCCGAATGACGTAGTCGCCGGCGTCGTGAATGCGCAGCGTGAGGTTGAAGCGCACCAGTTGGTCTTCTACCACGCTCACCACGCCCACCCGGGAGCGCAGGCGGTTGCGTTCCACCACTTCGAGCCACACGCTGCGCACGGCGCCGGTGTAGGTTTGGTACCAGATGCCGCCGCGCTTGTACACGTGCGATTCCTGCTTGCCGCGGGGCGTTTCGGCGTCCATGGTGTCGGCAATGCGCACCGTAAGGCGGTTTACTTGCCGCAGGGCGTGCTCTTCGAGCTCGTAGGTGAAGGACGTGTACTCGCCGTAGTGCACCTCTTCGCCTTCGATGGTCTTGAGCAGGTGGCCGTTGAGCCACACGCGGGTTTCGTAGCCACAGGCCCCAAACGTGAGCTGGACCATGGACCGAACCTGCGGCTCGGCGATTTCGGGCATGTCGAATTCCCGTTCGTACCACACCACCACTTTGTCGTGCCAGACGGCCGAGCCTTGCTGGCCGCGGGCCTGCGCCAAATGCTCTTCCACCGAGCCCGGCCACTGGGCGGTGTGCTCGTATTTATGGCCCTTGGCCCAGTTGTCGCGCAAGCCGACGTCGGCGTCGTCATGGGCAAAATGCCATTGGCCGTCCAGCAGCACGTGGTTGCTCATGCGCAACACGGCCCGCGGCAGGGGATTCTCAAGGTCTTCGGCTACAAACAGGTCCTCGGCGCGGCTGGCCGAGAGGGAATAGTTCGATTGATTCAGGTCGTCCATGCGGGGCGCGTAAGCGGTAGCGGTAAGGCCAAAACGCAGCGCGGCATACCTCCACACTTGTTTGGCAGTAGTACAAACGGTGACGGGCCGGATAATGATGCAGGAAGCAGCATTCGTTATTGAAAATCAGGCGCCTGCAACACAAAAAAACTCCTTCGCCGCATGCAGCGAAGGAGTTTTTTTGTGTT
>NZ_DASVSI010000070.1:0-98813 GCF_036388155.1 Hymenobacter sp.
CCGCGGCCACTTTCCCCGGGCTCAGGACTTGTAGAACGTGCCGCGATAATCGAGCGCCAGCTGCTCTTGCACGGGCCGCACATCGGCTTGGAAGGACCGAATGGCGGCCGCGACTTCCGCGGCTGAGCCAGGGCTCATGAAAAAACCGCCGGCGGCCGTCCATTTCTCTTTGCCGGTGTCTTGGATATGAACATTCAGCAGAAGTTTCACTTCCTGGGGATTACGGGCCTTGCTCACTCTACAACTCGAATTGGGCCGTAAAGTCGGTATCGGGGTTGAGCACCACCTGTCGGGGGGGCGCGCCAGCCAAGTGCTTGCTCCACGTGACGCGCGCCAGGGCAAGGCCGGCCGGCACGGCTGCCATCCCGGCCCGCGCCAGCATGTTGGGATGCGTATAGAGTGGCGTAAAAACGGTTTCGCCCTGGGCAAACGCTTGCACCGCCAGCTTTTTTTCCTGAAGCATGGCCGAGTTAACCAGCGCATACACGCTGTTGTGGCGCACTGCTTCAGCCAACGCCTCGGAGCCTTCGCGCTTATCGAACAAAAGTTTGAGCAACTGCTGGGCTACCGCGGTTTCGTCCTGGCGCGAGAAGAACAGCAGCCCTTCTTCCTTCACGATGGCGAACGTGTCGGCATCGTGCTCGGTAGAAGCAAAATACATAGGGCTGTCGCCAAGGTACACGTTTTTGATGAGCAGGGTCATGGTCTGAATGCCCTCGAGCCCGCCGACGTGCTCGACGCCCAGAAACAGGTCGTGCGTTTCGCTCGCGGAGCTAAATAAAAAAGCAAAATAAGCGGCTTGTACCTCGGTTTTTTGCGCAAAATAGCTCGTCAGGTCGTCGATAAATGTGCGGGGAGGTTGAGTAGCCATGGAGTGAAAGCAGGGAAGGATTGAGGCCAAAGATAGCAGCAACCATAGGCTCGTTTCTGCCGTGTAGCAACGGTTTATTGAGCCCAGCCAGTGTTCTGTTTCAGCCTAGGCGCACATTCGATAATGGCTAAATTGATTAAACAATGAGCCATGTGAGTTTCGCACTGGTAAGCGAGGGCGGCCTGGCAAGCAGGTCGCCAGTTGGCAGGGAAACAGAAGGAAGCAGCTCAGGCATTGCGTCCGGCTGAGCTTAGCGGGCCTCTTATGCCGCGTCAAGGGCCTGGCGTAACAAGAAAATGAGGTGCTCCTCGTCGAGTTCGACCTGTACCAAGGCATAGAGGCTGACATAGCTGGGCATCTCAGTTGCGCGCTCACCGGGAGCGAAGCGGTTGGTATAGAGCAGCAAGTATTGCTCCTCGGGCGCTTCCAGCGGGCGGTAGTAGGTCAGGGTAGGCGAACTGCCCGGCAGCAGGGGTTTCCCGTCCACTGTCATTAGGTCCCCGCGTTCCAACCCAGGAATTGGCTGACTAGTAAAAGCGGCGGCGATACTTTTTAGCAGGCCAATGTTGTTCAAGCTAAAAGTATCCAGCTGAAGGGTTGATGCTTTTGGGCTGTGAAACAGGTCCACTAGCCAGTTCTGGGTCACGAGTTGGCCGGTGGTGGGCGAGGCGTGTTGCAGGCGCCAGCTGCCTTCCATTGGAACCTCGGCCGGAAACGTGACCGGCACCAGGCGGTATTCGGATTTACCCGCCGCATACGGGTCATTGTCATCGCGCCAGATGGTGGCCGTGGCCCGGGGGACGATACCGAGACGGCGAATGGGTAGGCCTTCGGTTAGCAGGGGAGGGGAGCGGACATCGGAAGGGAAAGAAAAACCAAGCAAGCTTTAAGCCTTACCGCCCGCCCCTGTGTTGCCGGGGTTTCGCCTACCGTGCTTCATAAGCAGCGTCGAGGGCTTGGTGCAGCAGGAAAACGAGGCGCTCCTCGTCGAGTTCGACCTGTACCAGCGCGTAGAGTTCAGTAAAGCTGGGCTCCTCGTTGGGCCGCTCTCCAGGCGCGAAGCAATTATCATAGAGCAGCAGATACTGTTCCTCGGGTGCTTCTAAGGGTCGGTAGTAAGTCAGAGTGGGCGAGCTGCCCGGCAGCAGCGGGGTGCCTTCGGCCGTACGCATGGCCCCGTGCATTATTCCGGCAGATGGCTGGTTGGTAAAGGCGGAGGCAATGCTCTCAAGCAGGCCAATGTTGTAGAGGTTGAAGGTGTTCAATCGAACGTTATCGCGTTGCGCACTGTGGAATAAGCTCACCATCGAATTCTGGGTGACCAGTTTGCCGGAGGTGGGAGAAGCATGTTGCAGGCGCCAGCCGCCTTCCATTGGAATTCGGGCGGGGAAAGTGACGGATACCAGGTGAAATTCGGGTTTATCAATGGCATACGGGTTGTTGTCATCGCGCCAGATGGTGGCCGTGGCTTGGGCAACGGTACCGAGGTGGCGAATAGGCAGGCCTGCGGTCAATAAAGGAGGGGAAACAGGCATTAAACTGTTTTTTTAGGATGGTCTCTGAGCTGCCGCACTTTATTCTTGGGCAGCACTTCAAACTGACCGTTGGGAGAGGATTGTAAATCAATTTTTGCAAAGCCTTTTTCTTGCATCCTTTGCCACTCTCGATATTTCCAAGGCTCCCCTTCGTATTCTTCGGGAAAACGAATGTCGAGCTGAGTGCCACCGCCGGGCTGGCCGTACCAGGGAATGACGTTGGCTAGCTCGCCATACACGGCGTCCGTGGGCACGTCCTTGAGGATGTCGATGGTGTATTTGAAGGGGTACTGGTCCTCGGCCATGTTCAGCGCCCGCGACTCAAAGGACTGCTGCGCATCCGGGGTACTAGCACTGCCCAACGGCGATACGAAGTTGCCACCGAACGTTACTTTAAATTCATCCCCGATTTCGTGGTCCACGTCAAAATTTCCGGTTACTAGGTTCTGCTTTTTATCGAACACCCCCCCTTGGTAGCGGTCATACCGGTCGTCAGCTTTGAGCTGCACGGTCTGGCGCTGGTAGCCGCCGTTGCCGGGGGGCCAGTGGCCGTTCAGGGGCTTGGTTTTGCCATCTTTGGGGCCCACGTAGAAGGAGCTGCGCATCAGGTTTTCCACCGCTTTCCAGTGCGCCAGCGACGGCTGGCCCGGCACCGAGGCGGCTGAAGCAGCGTTGAATAGCTGATACAACTGCTCAATGACTTCCGGCGGCAGCATGTGCTGGGCCCCGCCGATGGTGCAGCTAAATTCCTCTAGGCTGTACTCGGTCACGAAACCAGTGGGCAAGCCGGCGGGCAGGATGTGAGCGGCGGCCGCTGCGGCTCCGGCCTTGGCAACGTCGGCGGTCGAAGCCCCGGCCGCGGCGGCTACAATGGCAGCAGCCGGCTTGGCTTTGGCAGCTATTTTAGCCGCCGTTTGCAGCGCGGTCGCCGTTGTCGCGGCCGCCGCCGGAGCTCCGCCGCGGCGCAGCTCGAAGCTGGGGGCGGCCACGGTGAGGTGGCACACGTAGGCCCCGTCGCGGCCGGCGCCGCTCTCGAACGTTTCGGCGTAGCCCACGCACTGGCCCGCGGCGAAGGCGATGGTTTCGTGATTATTAGGGCTTGCTTCCGAGCGAGCGTGGCGTCCATTCCAGGCCAGGAGGCCACGGTTCGATGAACGAACCAACGGCAATTAGTTGCTGACCGCATGATGACAACGGGGCCAATTTGGTAAACCGTGGCTTAGGCAGAAACAGACAAGCCCGCACGGTTGAGCAACCCAAGCAACTTGTCCTCATCGAATGAGACTTGAAATATTTTCTCAATGCGAATTTCATCCGGCTCAAAAGGAGGACGTTCATCTTTTAGCTGTTTTTGGTAGAGCACTAAATACTGTGCGTGGCAATGCGCGCAACGATAGTATGACACGCTTAGCAAAGCGCCTTTGTTGGGGTCAGGCGCACTAAGGTAGAGGTAAGACTCCATGCCATTCTCGTCAGTATAGTGCCGGAGGTGTTGCTCAAAAAGCCGCCCCATAATATCGAGTTGGGCGGTATTATTATTGAAGTCCTCTTTGGATAAAGTGCCCAAGCCAATTAGCTGTTTTCCAAAAGCAAACTCAGCACTTACTTCGATGCCGCAGGAGTTGCAGGTGTGTTGAAGTACCCGGCGTTTGCCATAATAAAAGATGAAAGGCAAAGCACCGGTTTGCACCAGCCCAGCCAAGAAGGTGTCTTTTTTGCTGGGCTCAACTTCCATTTGTGCGACTGTGACTTCGGATATTTTTTCGATGTTGGCGACCGCGTTCATACAGATGCTGCTTTTAGTGAAGTTCCGTCGGGTGAAATCAAAAATTTACCGCTTGGGGACGACTTGTATTTTATTTCAATGTACTTCTCTTTTTGGAGTCGTTGCCAAGTCCACGGAAATTGACCAGTAGCAGGGTCTTTGGGCGGAAACAGCATTCGGGTCTGAACGCCGTTGCCCTCATGCCCATGCCACGGAATGATGTCGGCCTCTTCTCCCTGAAAAGGAAAAGGTTTAAGAACTTTGATTTCGTACATCAAGTCATAGTCCTTCTCCTCGCCTTCTAAGGCGCGGGCCTCATAATTCAAGGCGCCGTCGGCGGGGACTGGCGAAGTGAATGTGCCCCCCAATGCCGGCTGTCCTTCTTCGTCTAGGTCCACATCTTTTTGGTAGCGGTCGAATGTATCAGGAGGAGCAGGTTGCACCAATCGTTTGTTGAAGCCCCCAAAAGCAGGTGGCCAGCCCCCGTTTAGTGCTGTCTGAAGCCCTTTGCCATCTATGTAAGTCGAGGCCCGAACTAAGCTTTCCATTTTCGCCCATTGCGGCGCTGGATTACGGCTCGCTCTGGCGGCGTTGAAATGGGCGTAGAGTTGTTCAATGACCGCAGTCGGCACCTTGTCGCTGCCCCAGATGGTAGCCTTGAACTCGTCGAATGAGTATTCAGCCGGTGGCAAGGAAAGCAAAGCCGGGCCAACTGCGGCGCCGGCCTCAATTGCGACGGTATCGGCACCGGTAACGCTAGGACTGTCAAGGGTCGGCAACACCCTAGCCGCCACGGCCGCCACAGCGCCCGGGCCGCCGCGGCGCAACTCGAAGCTGGGGGCGGCCACGGTGAGGTGGCACACGTAGGCCCCGTCGCGGCCGGCGCCGCTCTCGAACGTTTCGGCGTAGCCCACGCACTGGCCCGCGGCGAAGGCGATGGTTTCGTGGGCCACCAACTGCGTGGCGCTGTAAAAGACGACCTCGCCGGCCAGGGCCTTGAACGGGGCCGCCGCCCAGGCCAGCAAGGCGTCGTCGTCGGGCACGTCGAGGGTGAGGGTCAGCAGGGCGTGGCGCACCTTGGCGTTGGCCCGGCCCCGGGCGTCGGTGCTTTGGTGGCAGGCGTACTGGCAGCGCACCACCCGGTACGCAATGCCGGCAAGTTTGAGCTCGGCGTAGAAGGAGGGCATGGGCAGACGAAAGGAATTGCGCTTGGGACCGTACCGGACCAACAAGCCGATTGTGGGCAGCAAGTTAGCCACGCATATACAAACGCCGCCGTTGTGCTATCAGAAACCTTCGTAGCCCGACCGGCTACGCCGGCCCCGGCCCCGAAACCACAAACCTTCTGTAGTTTTAGGATAGTTGAATACACGCTACTTCTCATGCTGCAAAAACAATCTTGCCTAACGCTCATCTGCCTACTCAGCCTGCTGCGTCCTGCCGCCGCCCAGGCCCAAGTCCCGGCCCCCACAGACAGCGCCACCTTCCTGCTGCACAAGTTCGAGCAGCGCATTGGCAAGGAAACGTACCGGGTGACCCGCACCGCGCAGGCCCACACCTACGACGCTGATTTTAAGTTCGTGGACCGGGGCTCGCCCGTGGTACTAAAGGCTCAGATTGCCGTCACGCCCGCCGGCGAACCGCTGCGGCTGGCCGCGAAAGGGCAGACCTCGCGCTTCAGCACCATCAACGACACCATTCGCATTGAACAAGGGCAGGCCCGCGTGCGCGTCGGTGACGCCGTGCGCACCGAGAAGCTGCCAGCCCTGAGCTTCCCGGTGGCGGGCTATTCGCCCGGCATTGGGCAGTGGCTGCTGCTGCGCTACTGGCAGCAGCACGGCCGCCCCGCCAGCCTGCCGCTGCTGCCCGGCGGCACGGTGCGCATCCGGGAAGACGGCGTGGACACCCTGCAATTCCAGAACCGGCCGCTGCTGCTGCGCCGCTACGTGCTCAAGGGCCTCGTGTGGGGCAACGAGCTGCTCTGGACCGACCAGCAGAACAACCTCGTCGGCCTCATCACCAATGACGCCGAGGGCGACAAACTCGAACTGATGTGGCAGCCTTACGAAGCCCTACTGCCCGCGCTCATCGGCAGGGCGGCCGGGCACGGCATGCGCCTGTTTCGGGCCGAGATGGGCGCCACTGCTGCCAGCAAAAAGGCCACCCAGCCCGCCGTGCTGGCTATTGTGGGCGGCACCGTGGTGGACGTGGTGCGCGGCTGCAGCATCCCCAACGCCGTGGTGCTGCTGGCCGGCGGCAAGATTACCAAAGTGGGCCCGGCCGCCAGCGTGGCCGTGCCTAAAGGCGCCCGCGTCATTCGGGCCGAGGGCAAAACCGTGCTGCCGGGCCTCTGGGACATGCACGCCCACTTCCAGCAGGCCGAGTGGGGGCCCGCTTACCTCGCGGCCGGCGTGACCACGGTGCGCGACTGCGGCAACGAGTTTAGCTACATCAACGCCATTCAACAAGCCATCGACGGCGGCCAGGGCGTGGGCCCGCGCATCCTCAAAGCTGGCCTGATTGACGGCGACGGGCCCAGCGCACTCGGCATCGTGCGGGCCAATACCCCCGCCGAGGCCGCCCAGGCAGTACAGCGCTACAAGGCCAGTGGCTTCGCCCAAATTAAGCTCTACAGCTCCCTGAAGCCCGATGTTGTGCGGGCCATTTGTCAGGAGGCGCACCGCGCGGGCCTTACCGTGACGGGCCACATCCCGGATGACATGAACCTCTACCAGGGCGTAGCCGCGGGCATGGACCAGGTAAACCACATTGCCTACGTGGCCGAACTGCTCCAGCGCAAGCCTGACCGCTCCCTCGTGCTGAACGACACCACCAGCGCCCGCGTTTTTGCCTTCCTCAAAGCACACAATACCGTCATCGACCCCACACTGGGCATCTACGAAATGATGCTCCGCTCTACCAAGTCCGACATCAAGGAGCTGGAGCCCAACTACGCTAAGCTGCCGCTGCCCCTGCAGGGCCTGTACGTCAACATGGGCATGGCGCCCGATAAAGCCGCGAAGGCCGTGCCCTTTTTTGCCAGCGAACGGGGCCTGGTGAAGGCGCTTTACGACCACGGCATCCCCATTGTGGCCGGCACCGACATGGGCTTTCCCGGCAGCAGTTTGGCCCGCGAGCTGGAACTCTACGTGCAAGCCGGCCTCACGCCCATGCAAGCTTTGCAGACGGCCACCATTGCCGCGGCCCGCGCCATGCAGATGGACGCCCGCGCCGGCTCACTCGACGTTGGCAAGCCCGCTGATGTGGTGATTATTGACGGCAACCCGCTACAGAAAATCAGCGACTTGCGGCGCGTGCGATTGGTGGTGAAAAACGGGCAGGTATATGAGCCAAAGCAGATGCGGCAGTTGGCCGATTATGTGGAGTAGTAGGTCTTCTTTGCCTGCTTTCTCATTGCATTGCACCTAAATCGTAAACCGTCATGCAGAGCGCAGCGAAGCATCTCGCGTGCCGCCAGTAATCCTGACGATTGGTTTACTACCACACGCGAGATGCTTCGGCTGCGCTCAGCATGACCGGCTTCGTTCGGCAGGACGGGTTTGATTCATCGCGACTGTCAGTTAGTGAGAGGCCGGTCAGTGTTCCAGGGACCTTTTACTTCTTGAACCACGCCAGCAGCTCCGGTTTGTAGGAATTTCCAATGGGAATCAGGCTACCATCGGTAAGCGCGACTTGCTCGGGTTGGAGGAGCTTGATGTGGGCCGCTCCCACAATGAACGAGCGGTGCACCCGCACAAACGCCTCGCCCAGCGTGTCGGTCATGGCCTGCATGGTGGCGTGGTGCAGGTGGGTTTTGGCGGCGGTTACCACCTTCACGTAGTCTTTGCAGCCCTCCACGTAGAGAATGTCGCGGTACGGCACCTTGAACAAGCTGCCCTGGTCTTTCAGGAGCAGCGTTTTTTCCTCGTCTGAGTTGGTAGCCGCCGCGGGCTGGAGCCGGCCCGTGGCTTTGCGAAACCGCTCGTAGCTGAAGGGCTTGAGCAGGTAATCCAGCACGTCGAGCTCGTAGCCGTCGTAAGCGTATTCGCGGTAGGCGGTGGTGATGATGGTTTTGGGCGGGTGCTTCAGCGTGCGCAGGAAGCTGAGGCCGTTCATCAGCGGCATTTCGATGTCGAGGAACATCAGGTCGACGGGGTGCTGGGTGAGGTGCTCGTGCGCTTCCATGGCGTTGCGGCAGGTGCCGGCAAGCACCAGGCCCGGCGTTTGGTTGATGAACTGGGTGAGGACCTGGTGGGCCAGCGGCTCATCGTCGACAATCAGGCAGCGGACGGGGGAGGACATGGGAGTAGCGCGGACTTTTAGTCCGCGAGTGAGAACCGCTACGAACCTACCACGCGCGGACTAAAAGTCCGCGCTACGACGAGACATTCAAGGTAAGCTCGGCCCGGTACCGCCCGTCTCGCTCCGAGAGTACCAGCACGTGCGTGTTCGGGTAGTACAGGTTCAGCCGCTGACGAATATTTACCAGCCCAATGCCGCCGCTGCGCCTCGCTCCGACGGCCGCTGGCGCTTCGGGCAGCATGTCGTTTTCAATCACGAAATGCAGCTGGCTGGGCGTGGCCGTGAGCGTGGCCGCCACGCTGGCGTGGTCGGAATAGTGGTGGCGTCCGTGCTTAAAGCTGTTTTCCACGAGCGGTAGCAGCAGCAGGGGCGGCACTTGCAGCGCAGCATCGGCGGTGCCGGTGGCGGTGAAGGTGATGCTGGCGCCCGCGTATTTGCGCTGCTCCATCTCGAAGTAGTTTTCCAGAAAGGTGACTTCCTCGGCCAGCGCAATGCGTTCGCGGCCGCTGTCGTAGAGCACGTAGCGCATCAGCTCCGAGAGCAGCAGGATGAAGCGCGGCGTTTCGGGCGAGCCGGCCAGGCTGAGGCCGTAGATGCTGTTGAGGGTGTTGAACAGGAAATGGGGCTGCAGCTGGCTCTTGAGCTGCTCCAGCTGCAGGGCCAGGTGGTCGCGCTCCAGGTGGCGGCGCCGGTATTCCTGCTCAAACGCCACCCGCACGAAGGCCACGCACCCGAAGGCCAGGAAATCGGTGAGCAGCAGGCCCAATTGCGGGTTTTGCAACCCCAGGAGCTGAGCGGGCGTGAGGGCCGCAAACCGCTGGTAGAAATCGGCCAGCAGGGGCGGCACGGCCAGGGGCCGAAACAGCAGCGCCACCGCCCAGGTGTTCAGCTTGATGCCCCACCACAGGTATACCAGCGCGCTGCCCGCCAGCAGGGCGTAGCGGCGCTGACGCAGCAGCCTGGGCACCAGCCAGCGGTAGTAGGGCAGCACATAGGCGGTGGCCAGCAGCGCAAACAGGATGAGCTGCGGAAAGGGAAAGTTGGCTGGCTGCATGGGCTGGTGCAGCAGCGTGGCGTCGTCCAGGTACTGCGCGTACTTGTAGAGGCCCACGTAGAGGCCCCAAATCAGCAGCTCGAAGAGTAGGGGGAAGCGGCTGGGTCGGTCGGCGGGGGGGGCGGGTTGCATGGGGCGAAGGTGGCAGGTTTTGGGCGGGATGCCGGTGCCGGACGGGGGATTTTTCGACCAATGCCGGGATTTTTTCGACTAAAAAACTGCCGGGTCGAATTGGTCGGAAAGTGGCTTGGCGTGGTCGAAAAAGCAGGAAACACAGGATTGGGCCGCCGTTGCTTTGTCCCATTCCCAGCCGGTTAGCGGCTCGGGCCAACCTCCTCAGCAACCTCCTTTTTCTTCGTCATGAAAAACGCTTCCACCTCCCTGCTGTTCCTCGCCGCCCTGGCCACTGCCCCCGCAGTTGCCCTCGCTCAAATCCCGGCCACCACGGCGGCCCAGGCGCTCAGCCCTTCCGCTGCATCGTCGCTCTCGGGCACCGTGGCCGACAGCCTGGGCCGCCAGGCGCTGCCGTTTGCCACGGTAATTCTGCAAGCCACCGCCGATGCCCGCAACCTGCTCAGCACCGTTAGCAACGAGCAAGGCGCTTTCCGCTTCGACGCCGTGCCGGCCGGCAGCTACGAGCTGCAGGTGCGTTACGTGGGCTACAAAACGACTGCTCCGGTGGCCGTTACCGTGGCCGCCGGCCAGCCCACGGCTTTGGCGCCTGTGCTGCTGGCCGCCGACCGCCAGCTCCTCGGCGGCGTGACCGTGACGGCGGCCAAGCCCTTCATCGAGCAGCGGGCCGACAAGCTGGTGCTCAACGTGGCCGCCAGCCCCATTGCGGCCGGCGGCACGGCCTACGACGTGCTGGGCCGCGCCCCCGGCGTGCTGGAGCAGGGGGGAGGACTGGTGCTGCGCGGCAAAAATGTGACCGTGCTGCTCGACGGCAAAACCACCAACATGAGCGGGGAAGAGCTGAAAACCATGCTCAGCGCCATGCCCGGCAGCACACTGGACCGGGTCGAAGTCATTGCCAACCCCTCGGCCAAATACGACGCCAACGGCGCCGCCGTCATCAACCTCATCACCGCCAAAAGCCGCAAGCTGGGCACCAACGGCACGGCCACGCTGGGCGTGGGCGCCGGCCAGTACGGCCGCTACAACGCCGGCCTCGCCCTCAACCACCGCACCGCCAAGCTGAACGTGTACGGCAGCCTCGACCGCCTCGAAAACCAGGTGTACGCCACCACCGGCGCCGTGCGCAAAGTGGAGGGCGCCCTGGAAATCCGCGAAAACGGCCGCGAGGTGCGCCACAACCAGAACAACTCCGCCAAGCTGGGCTTCGACTACGAGCTGAGCAAAACCAGCTCGGCCGGCGTGGTGCTGAAGGGCATGCTCAACGCCCGCGACCGCGACGGCCAGAACCTGGCCCGCCTCAGCACCGACGTGCCGCTCGACGCTTCGGCCGTGCGCACCGTGGGCACGGCGCAGTTCCTGAGCCCGTCCGTGAACGTCTACTACAAAACCACCCTCGACACCCTGGGCCGCACCCTGAGCCTGAACGCCGACTACTTCGGCTACCGCAAGGACTGGCGCAACGACTACACCACCCGCCGCTTCGATGACTTGATGCAGGAAACCGGTCCCGCCAGCCTGCTGCGCGACAGTTCGCCGGCCCGCAACTCGGTGCGCTCCGCCTCGGCCGACTACACGCAGCCCCTCTACCACGGCACCCTGGAGGCTGGCCTGAAAACCACCTTCACCACCACCGACAACGACATCCGCTGGGAGCAGGCCCGCGCCGGCCAGCCCTGGGCCGTGGACCTGGGCAAAACCAACCACTTCGTCTACCGCGAAAACATCAATGCCGCCTACGGCACCTTCGGCCGCAGCGTGCAGCAAGTGAGCGTGCAGCTGGGCCTGCGCGCCGAGCAAACCAACACCACCGGCACCTCCCTCACCACCGGCCAAACCACCCGGCGCCACTACCTGAACCTGTTCCCCAGCGTGTCGGCTCAGTACAACCGGTCGGAAAAAGTGCAGCTCGGTTTTGCCTACAGCCGCAAGATTGACCGGTTCGCCTTCGGCATCGTCAACCCCTTCGTCACCTACATCAGCCAGTACCGCTACGCCCAGGGCAACCCCGCCATTCGCCCCTCGTTCTCGAACAACTTCGAATTCACGCACTCCTACAACAACCTGCTCACCACCTCCATCAGCTACGGCCGCCACACCGACGTGCTGATGGAAACCTACCAGAAAGACGAAGCCACGCAGGTAGTGGTCAACACCTTCCAGAACTTTCGCAGCGCCGAGTCCGTCTCAGCCAGCACTACCCTCATGAAGCCCCTGCTGAGCGGCAAATGGATGACGGTGACCACGCTGGGCTTGGAGTATGCTCGCATCAACGGCCTCGCCAACGTGGGCTTGAGCGTCGCCCGGCCCTCGGCTTTCCTCTCCAGCAACCACACCCTCACGCTGCCCAAGGGCTTCAAGGCCGAAGCATCGGCCCAGTACATGTCGCCGATGACGTTTGGCGGCCTGGCCTTCCAGTCGCGCTTCGTGAGCAGCTTCGGGGTTTCCAAGTCGCTGTTGAAAGAGGCGGCCACGCTCACACTCAACGTCAGCGACGTGTTCAACACCCAAAACAACCGCTACGACGTGCTGGCCAACGGCATCAACTCCGCCAACCTCGACAAAGCCGAAAGCCGCTTCGTGAAGCTCAACTTCAGCTACAAATTCGGCAACAAGAACGTGAAAGCCAGCCAGCGCCGCAGCACCGGCATCGAAGCCGAAAAGTCGCGCATGGACAACTAGCCCCCGCGCCCAGCGGCAATGCCTGCCCAGGGCTATTCTCCAACGCAAAAAGGCCGAAGCTGTACGAGCTTCGGCCTTTTTTGCATGTTCCGTGCGTACTGGTTTACTGCGGCACCGCCAGCTTGAATATGCGGTACGGCTCGGTGCGCTGCCGGCGCGGAATGTGCAGCTGCGACGTGGTGACGTACACCGACCCGTCGGAAGCCACCGAGAAGCTATCGGGCCATTTCAGCTGC
Organism: Hymenobacter sp.; assembly: GCF_036388155.1. Lineage (NCBI taxonomy): Bacteria > Pseudomonadati > Bacteroidota > Cytophagia > Cytophagales > Hymenobacteraceae > Hymenobacter > Hymenobacter sp. Next base: position 12,578 of record NZ_DASVSI010000070.1, read on the forward strand.
GGGTCTTGGGCCACCACCTGGAATTGCCCCGTGGGCGTGAAGCGCGTCACGGCGTTGTTTTGGATGTCGGTGAGGTAGAGGTTGCCGGCCGGGTCGAAGGCCATGCCGTCGGGCGGGTTGGTTTCGGCCACCAGCTCGACGCGTTGCGCCAGCTGCGACTCCGGCAGGGCCTCGTCGCGCAGGTACTGGGTGGCAATGCGGAAGAGTGGCCGGGCCGTGAGGGCGTGGTAGAAGAGGTAGTCGCGGTTGGGCGAGAGGGCAATGCCGTCGGAATCGATGTCGGGCAGCTCGCCGGTTTGGTTGCGCCACACCCGGCCTTCCACCGTCAAAATCAGATTTTCGGACTTCGTGGACGGGTGGTTGCTGAGCAGGCGTCGGGCGCGGCCCGAGGCCAGGTTCACCACGATGAGGGCGCCCGCGTTGGAGTCGGTGATGTAGGCAAAATTGGCCTGCGTGTCGATGCGCACGTCGTTGAGGTAACTGGTGGGGTACACCACGGTTTGGTCGTTGAAGTCGATGCGCTGCACCACTTGCCGCGTGTTCACGTCGAACTTGAGCAGCTTGGCGCCGCCGGGCACCACGCCGCGCATGGAGGGCGACGCCGCATCGAGCACCCACAGGAAATTATTGGCGTCGACGTACACGCTTTGCACGCACACGAACTTGTTTTGGGGCGGCTGGGTGCGGTCCCAGGTGTTCCAGGCCGCGTCGGGGAAGGGCGTGGCCTGGGTGCCGCTCACCTCCGCCACCGAGTAGGGGATGGTGTCGGTTTCCATGCGGGGGAAGTTGGCAAACACGCGGTTGTCGCGGGTCACGGCCACGCCCGTCCACTGCACCGTGGAGGTGGCCACGGGCGTGAGGGGCACGTTCAGGGAGGGCGTGACGGGCGTGAGGGGTTCGTCGTTGTCGTCGTTGCAGCCCGCCAGCAGCAGCAGGCCCAAGCCCAGGGCAAGTAGATTTCTCATCAGGTAGAACAGGGAGAATGGAAGGCAAAGGCGTGAGCGACCCCTGCGCTCATTTTCACCTGTACGCGCTACCTTTCCCGTGCGGCGCTGCCAAGCTGGTCGCTAGCCGCTGATTCCGCATTTTTACGGAAGCGGTTTGGTCAGAAATACGGAGCTACTCGCTGCTGCCCGAGCCCTTCTTCGCCCCCGCCATGCCCCGCACCGATGCCTTCGCCCAAACCCAGCCCGCCAGCCGCGCCGAGTGGCGGCAGTGGCTGGCCACCCACCACGCCACCGAACCCGGCGTGTGGCTGGTGTACTTCAAAAAAGCCAGTGGCCAGCCCAGCGTGACGTATCCCGAGGCAGTGGAAGAAGCCCTTTGCTTCGGCTGGATTGACTCGCACCCGCGCAAGCTCGACGCCGAGCGCACGCAGCTGCTCTTCACGCCGCGCAAGCCCAAAAGCGGTTGGAGCAAGGTAAATAAGGAGCGGCTGACGCGCCTCGAAGCCGCCGGCCTGCTTATGCCCGCCGGCCTGGCCGCCATCGCCCGCGCCCAGCAAAACGGCGCCTGGGAAAGCCTCGACGCAGCCGAAGCCGGCGAGGTACCCGAAGATTTAGCCGATGCTTTTGCCGGCAATACCGCTGCGCAAGCCAATTTCGACGCCTTCTCCCTTTCGGCCCGCAAGATGATTCTGACCTGGGTGCTGGGCGCTAAACAGCCCGAAACCCGCGCCCGCCGCGTGGCCGAAACCGTGCGCCTGGCCGCCCTGAACAAGCGCGCCAACTTCGACCGCGAGTAGAGACGCAACATTTTGCGTCTCGGCGGCCGCGCCGTTAGCGTATCGTGCCAACAACGTCATCGCTCAATGCGAGTCGTTCAACGACGAGACGCAAAATGTTGCGTCTCTACCTCGTTCAAACAAATAGGCCGCCCATTAGCGGGCGGCCTGTTCTTTCAACATATTCTCTAGTTTACTTCACAAAGCGGCGCGTCACGGTCTGCTGGCCTTTGCTCGTTATCACCAGTGTGTACACGCCGGCCGGCAGCGCGGCCACGTTCACGTCGCCGCGCTCAAACCGCCCGCTGGCCACGGCTTTGCCGTAGGCGTTGAGGATGCGGTACTCGCTGGTGGCCAACTCCAGGTCGGAGTTCACGTGGAGCTGGTCGGCAACGGGGTTGGGGTAGATTTCGGTTGATTTCACGAGGCTTACTTCCGAGGTGGCCGGGGCTGAAGTGGCCATCTCGGGGCTGGCCGCCAAGCGGGCGGTGCCCTGCTTGGTGATGCGGACCCAGTTGAGGTTGTAGCCGCCGGTCTGGGCATACACGCCGAAGTTGTAGGTGCCCGCGTTCACGTTTACGGTCCTGGACACGGTGGTCCAGCTCTGCCAGCCGCCCGTGCCGGGAATGCCCGTGCTGCCCAGCTGGGTGCTGCCCGCGTTCAGGTCCGACGAAATCGTGCCGCCGCCCGCGCCGCTGGCCACGCGGTACTCGATGAGGTAGGTGCCCGAGGTGGGGAAGTTGACGTTGTTCCACACCAAGTAGTCACCGGCATCAATCCAGCCCATGTTCTGGCCGCCTTCCGAGCAGTTTTCCACCACCATGCCGCTGTTCACGGTAGCGGCTTCGGCTTGCAGGGTGATGGAAGAAGGCTGGGGCGTGGTGGTGCCAGTTTTCTGGAACACCCGCACGTAGTCGACGAACATGGTGGCGGGCAGCCGGCTTTCGTCCACGGTCTGGCCGGGCAGGTTGCCGGCCACGGCCAGGTTCAGCAGCAGGAAGAACGGGCGCTGAAACTCGTCGGTGCCGCCCGCGCCGTTGGCGATGTTGATTTCGTGGTACTGCGCGCCGTCCACGAACCACTTGATGAACGTGGGGGTCCACTCCACGCTGTAGACGTGGTAGTCGGCTGGCGTGGTGGCGGTGTTGCCGCCGTACTGCGCGTAGCTGCCGTTGTTGTCCCAGTGCACGGTGCCAAGCACGCGGTTTTCGGTGTTGATGTGCTCCATGATGTCGATTTCGCCGCAGCGGGGCCAGCTCACCGTGCTGATGTTGCTGCCCAGCATCCAGAACGCCGGCCACAGTCCCTGGCCCTGGGGCATTTTGATGCGGGCTTCCATTCGGCCGTAGGTGAACTGCTTGAGCCCTTGCGTTATCATGCGGGCCGAGGTGTAGGGCATGCCGCCCACGTTCTCCCTGCGGGCCGTAATCCGCAGCTCGCCGTTGGCCACCGAGGCGTTGGAGGCCTGGTAGTACTGCTTCTCGTTGTTGCCCCAGCCGCCGCCGCCGGTTTCAAATTTCCAGCTCGGGCCAATGCCCGTAGTGAACTCGTCGGCCCAGACTTGCTGGTAGGTTTGCGCCTGGGCTCCCAGGGCGCACACGGCCGTAATGGCCAGGGCCCGCCGGAGCGTGGTAAACAGGTTATTCATGAGGGGTGGGTTTTGTGGAATGGAAAATGGAAGGTTTTTGGATAGCTGTGTTCAATCCAAAAGACCGTCATGCCGAGCGCAGCCGAGGCATCTCGCTCGTTTCGTCTGTCATCCTCATCTGGCGTCCGCGCAGCGAAGGACCTTATCAAGCCAGAACTCGTCCACTAGTGAGAAGGTCCTTCGCTGCGCGGACGCCAGATGAGGATGACAAACGATTTAATCACTGCCCCACGCGAGATGCCTCGGCTGCGCTCGGCGTGACGGTCTTTTAGGTTTCGGTGACCATTTGCCTATTGCTTGCTGAAGCGGCTCACCAATTTGCCGGCTTCTTTGGTGCTCAGTACCAGCGTGTAGAGGCCGGCCTTGAGGCTGCTCACGTCCACGGCCTCGCCGGTGTAGGTGCCGCGCCACACCACGCGGCCTTCCACGCTCAGAATCTGCATCTGCTCGCCGGCGTATTTGGCGGGCAGCGCCAGGTTCAGGCGCTCCGTTGTGGGGTTGGGGTACAGCTCCAGCACCTTCTCGCTGCCGGGCATGGCCGTAGCCGTGGCAGTGGAGGCCAAGCGAGCCGTGCCCTGCTTGGTGATGCGGACCCAGTTGAGGTTGTAGCCGCCGGTCTGGGCGTAGATGCCGAAGTTGTAGGTGCCCGCGTTGATGGTGACGGTCCGTGACACGGTGGTCCAGTTCTGCCAGCCGCCTGTGCCGGGGATGGTGGTGCTGCCCAACTGGGTGGCCCCGGCGTTCAAATCTGCCGAAATGGTGCCGCCGCCGGCCCCACTAGCCACGCGGTACTCGATGAGGTAGGTGCCGGAAGTAGGGAAGTTGATGCCGTTCCACACCAGGTAGTCGCCGCCGTCAATGAAGCCCATATTCTGGCCGCCTTCCGAGCAGTTTTCCACCACCATGCCGTTGTTCACGTTGGCTGCCTCGGCCTCCAGCTGGCGGCTGAAAGCTGCCGACGAAGCCGTGCGCACCCGCAGCGAAGTGGCTTTGTCGTTCCAGTTGCCGGTGCCCAGCGGGTTGTTCACCAGGCAGCCGTTGCCGGCCGAGCCCACCGTGAGCGCGGCCCCGCTGAAGTTGTTGTTCTCGTAGAGCACCACTTCAAAGCCGCTGTTCACGCGCAGCGAGGAAATGTCGTTGTCCAGAATGCCGCGGGCTTGCAGTTGGGCCAGGGTGTAGTCGCCGGCGGGCAGCGCCGTGGCGGTGCCGGTGTAGTTGCAGTCCTTGTACACGGTGGCAACCCCGGTGGCGGGTGGCGGCGCAGCGCCCGCGTAGCCGCCAAACGTGGCCACGGCCCGGGTTGGCCGCGGCGTTTGCAGCGTCGCCGACTGGTCGTTCACGTCGTCGTAAGCAAAGCCGTAGGACTTTTGGTCGATGCTGATGCCGGGCAGGTGCCAGAAGCGGGCGTAGTAGTTGGCCGGCGCGGTCAGGTAGTACCGGGAGGCGTCGTACCAGTTTTGCTGGCCGGGGTTGGGCGTGGTGGTGTTCACCACGTGGCGGTTGATGGCCGCCGTGAGCTGGGCCTGCACCACGAGGTCGCAGTCGCCGTCGCCCACGCGCCGGTCGAGCACGCCCTTGCCCTCAAAGGCTTCCTGCGTGGTGGGCTTGGCCGCCACAATGCCCGTGCGGCCGGCGTAAGCCCCCGACTGGCCCACCACCGTGAGGCGCCCGCCGCTCACGCGCCCCCTGAAGACGCCCGCGTTGCCGGCAAAGAAAATCAGGTCCTCGTTGGTGTACTTGCTCCAGATGGCGTCGATGTACGGGCCCAGGTAGTTGGCGTAGGGGCCGGGCGTGGTGCCGTTGGTGCCGTCGGCAAAGGCGGGGGTTTTGGCGGGGAAGGTGATTTCGCCCGTGGTGTTGTTCAGCAGGCCCTGGAATTCAGTGGGCACGTTGGCCCGGTAGGCGGCCTGGATGTCGGCGTGGTTTTTCAGCTCGCCGGTGCGCTGCTGGTAACCCACGCCAAACAGCTCCAGGCCCATGGGGTACTTGTAGGAGTCGACGCGGGTGGTGTTGCCGAAGAAGCCGAACTGGTTGTTGGTCAGCTCGATGATTTCGTAGAGGATGCCCCGGTTGGGGTCGTTCGGGTTCTGCGGGTTGGGTCCCGAATAGCCCGACGGCGCCCCCGAAGCTCCGTAGAAGTAGAAATACAGCTGCTGCCCGCGCGAGATGAACACCCGGCAGCCCGCAATCTGGGGCAGGGTGAAGGTGCGGTTGTTGATGTCGCTGAGGCGGGTGAAGCAGTCGGCGTAGCGCGAGTTGCCGCCAGGGCCGGTGGCGCCGTTGTAGGTTGGGCCCAGCACCGTGTTGTAGGACGACGACATGGGCAATACGGCGCTCGTGCGCGGGTTTACCCAGATGTGGTTGCCTGTGGAGGCGTCAATGCCGACCACGGCCACGAACAAGTCCGTGTCGGCAAAGGGCGAGTTGTTGGCAATGGTGAACGGAATCGGGCCTTGGGCCCGGCTGCCAAACGGCAATAGCAGCGCCGTGAGCAGAACGGCCAGTGCTGAGAAAAAAGTATTTTTTTTCATAGTTAGAAAGGGATGTGGGAATTATGGAAATGAGCCCGCTCCCGACGGCGGCGTTGGGGGCAGGTAAGCAGGTGCACGTGCAAAAAGCGCTTGGTGCCGAACAGGTGCTCGGCGACTTGGTGGAGCGGCGGCCGTTGCAGAAATTCGGCGCTCGGAAGGGTGGGAAGTGCGCCAGCTGGGCCAGCACTTCGAGACGCAAGCTAGAAGTCTTTGCGCAAGAAAAAAGCGGCCTGGCAATGCGAAACAATCGTTTGTAGCCGTGTTTGCACGCTTACTGCACAAGCCGCGCGCGCGGCTACCAGCACCCTCATTCATTCCCTGTTCTCCCGGTCTCGCCCTCCCAAACCCAGCAAGTAGTTGCCGATGGTGTTTAAAAAACAATCCGATTTCGGATAAATAACAATCAACTTTTTGCCACTTTTTTGCCTGCTCGCCAAGCCACCGCCCAACCGTGAGCGACGCGGAAATACCGCGCTTTGCTCGGTTAAATGAAACCCATGAATTGTGCAATCGGCAATTAACCAGACGCACCGGTTAAGGATACGCTTACTTTGGGCCCACTATCCAACGGCGCTGCCTTGCCGCACGTGTGCTGCATGGACGGACAGCCGCACTGGGCTAGCCCCGCACGAAAAGAGGCCGAAGCTTCAACAGCTTCGGCCTCTTTTGGCATTCATTCGGCGCATGGCCGACGCTCGGTTCTGACCCTAGCGGCCGGCCACGTCCAGCAGCTTGGTGTTCTTGCGCAGGGTGCGTATGACAACGAAGAGCACGGCTCCGGCAACAAACAGCACTTTCCAGAGGTCATCGACGGCAAAGCGCCGCTCAGCAAAGAAGTGGCTGATGCCGTTCAGGGCGGCGAAGGACAGCAGGATGGCAAACAGGCCATGGGTTTCGCGCTTCAACACGTTCTTGAACGCGAAGGGCATGCCCGAGGACACCCACTTCGAAAAGCAGGGCAGAAAAGCGGGGGTTCGGCTGGCCCATTCTTCGTAGCGGGCCGAGTACTTGCGGCGTAAGAACTCCTCCTCGGCGTACATAATCCGTTCGTAGTACAACCAATACGCCAGGCTGCAAATCAGCACGAACCACCACACCCCGATGAACATGAACAGGCCCAACCACATCAGAAAGTTGCCGAGGTAAAGCGGGTGGCGAACCACCGAATAAATGTCGGTCTGGTTCAACGATTCGGCCACCTGGCCCTCGTTGGTGTTGCGCCCCGAAGTTCCTTGTGGGGCAAATCCGATGGTGACGGAGCGCACCGCCAGCCCCGCCAACGAGACCAGCAAGCACACCGTGCCCCAGCCTTCGTGCGTGATGTAGCCGTGCACCGTGTCGCGGTGGAAATACATAATGGCAATGGCGAAAGGATACAAAAGGGTGGGCAGCCAGCTTCGGTTCTTAAAGAGCCAATTTCCGTCTTGCTCAAATTCTTCTCGCAACGGCATAGGGTTGTGCTTAAGTTAATGGAACGACAAATATGGGTGCAATACGGCGTTTCTGAATATTAAAATTGAATTAGCGTCACATTCTGGTGTTTATTATTGTAAATCAAATACTTATAGTAAACTAGCCTTATACTATGTATCTAACAGGAAGTTGATTGGCTCACGTGGGCGGTCTAGGTGGCCTCAGGCCAGGAAAATGGTGCTGGCGTGGCCATGCTTGCTGGCTCTGGTGGCGCCTGGGAGCCACACACCGTGACCCAGGTTTCGTAGTCCACGTCGGGAGTTCTTTTTTAAGGTGCCTAGCCCAGTGGCGCCCGTGCGTTCTGGCTTGTCGCCCGGTGCTTTCATATTTGCCCTATGTTTTCCGAACCCACCTACCTCACGGCGCGCATGGCCGCGCCCATGGTCGAAGCCCACTTTGCGCGCCACCGCGCCGCCACCGCCGAAGACCCCGCCCGGCTGGCCGCCCCGCCCGAAGCCCAGTGGGTAGAAGCCGCGATTGACGTGGCGTTCTGGGCCAGCCTGCGGCGGGAGGAAGGGCACCCGCCGCGCATTTCGCTGGCCTTGCTGCCGCCCGAGCAGGCCCGCCAGCCGCTGGTGCTGGGCCAGCGGCGCCAGCTCACGCCCTACAACCTGCTGAAAATGGCCCCCGCCGTGGAGCAGCCCGGCATCCACCTGGGCGTGTGGCACGACGCCGACGGCCTCTACGTGTGGGGCACGGCCACGGTGGTGCCGCCCCTGTGCTTCGTGCTGGAGGTGGTGGAACCGGGCCTGCTGGTGGTGAAACACCGCCGCACCGGCGGCTTTGGCAAGTACGTGAACGTGGCCGTGCTCCGCGGCGACCGCTTGCAGCTCGTGGACGAAGAAAACGTGGGCCTGAGCGACTGCCCCGCCGTGCGCACCTTCCTGCCCGGCCGCAGCCTGCCCGCCGGCACCGGCGAAACCGACAACGCCCTGCTGGGCCTGGCGGCGGCCATGCGGGCCCACGGCCGCGGCGGCCTGGTGCTGGTGGTGCCGCCCGGCTCCAGCCAATGGCAGGATTCGGTGGTGCACCCCATCACGTATGTGGTGGCGCCCACTTCGCAGGGCAGCCGGGCGCGCCAGCAGCCCGGGCAGCTGCGGCGCCGGCGCCAAGACATGCTGCGCCGCAACATCGACGTGGTGGGCGGCTTCACGGCCATCGACGGGGCCACCGTCATCACGCAGCACTACCACCTGCTGGCGTTTGGCGCAAAAGTGGCCCGCGCCCGCACCAGCACCCCCGTCGACAACATGGTGCTGACCGAGCCCGTGGTGGGCAGCGAAGCCCAGCACCTGCACCCCGCCCAGGTGGGCGGCACGCGGCACCTGGCCGCTGCCCAGTTTGTGCACGACCAGCGCGACGCCGTGGCCCTGGTGGCGTCGCAAGACGGCTACTTCACGGTGTTTGCCTGGTCGGAAACGTTGCAGCAGGTGCACGCCCACCGCATCGACGTGCTGCTTCTGTAAAGAAAAAAAGCGTTTGAAACCGGCCGCTGACTAATGGTCGTAGCTCACCACGCGGGTAATTTTCCAGGCGCTACCTTGCTGCTGCCACACCATCACGAATTTGGAGTTGCCGCAGTCGTCGCGGCCGTTTTCGACGTGGCAAAACTGTTGCGTCGCGATGTGCATGGCCCCGTAGCCTTGCACGGGGTACACCTCCAGGCTGCCCGGCACCAGCGTGCGGGTGATGTCGGGCGACTGGGCGAACAGGCGCGTAAAGCCTTCTTTGGTTTGCGTGAAATTGGCCAGGCCGCCTTTGTCGTGGTAAAACTCCAGGTTGTCGGCGAAGTAGGACGTGAGCTTGTCCACGTCTTTGGCGTTGAAGGCGGCGAACATCTCGGCGTCGAGCTGCGCCACTTTTTGCTTGAGCTCATCGGGAGCGGCAGCGGGGGCGGCCGGCGGCGCCGCCACCCCGGGCGGGGGAGTGGCCGCGGCCTTGCCCGGGCTCCGTTGCTGGCTCCAGGCCGTGCCCGTGGCAAAGAACAGCGGTAAGCTTAATACGAGTGCTTTACGAAGCATGGCAACTGAATTTTAGCGCTGAACTGTGTCAAAATACCGAAAGCCAACCCTGCTGCTTCAACCAGCAGCTTGTGCCAGAAGCCCAGCCCGTTGAGCGGCCCCGCAACCCTAAGGTACTTGTGAATGCCGAGGCGGGATAAGACGCCAGCGCTCCTCAAATGGCGCTGCTGGTCAGTTAACGCCGCAGCCGGCTTGCTGGCGCCAGCGGCCGCAGCTTAACAGTAGCCTTCGTAACGACACTGCTAGCCGGCCGACGTTTGCCAACGAAGGAAACCTTCGCGCCCGGGCTTGCGAATAACCTAGCCGCCTGGGCACCGAGAGACGCACCTTGTGGGCGGCCCCCATCCCAGCAAAGTCGCATTTTACTTTCTCTGGTACCGTATTTCTCTGTTTCACCATGGGCAAAGGCAAAAAGAAGCACTCGAAAAAAGAAGAAGTGACCGAGGACATCCTGGACGTTGCCGCCATCTCCGTGCGAAAGTTTCGGAAGGTGACCAAGGAGATTCACAAGCTGAGCACGGGCCAGAAAATAGTGGGCGGGCTCGCCCTCGTGGCCGCCGGCCTCGCCTACCTGGCTAAGCAAGAGTCCGACGCGGCCGACAAGCAACCCGCCGCCAGCGCACCCACCCCCGCAGTGCCGCAGCTGGCTTTTTCCGCCGAGGCGCAGCCAGCCGCCAAGGACGCCGCCGACGCGCCCACCAAGCCGACTTCTTCCCACAAAAGCCGAAAGCCCGCCAAAACAAAACACGACAGCTGAGCGGCTGCCGGGCGCGATTTCTTGCGCCTCACGGCGGCGGCGCTTTCCGGCCATGCCATTCATTCAACTCAACCCACAGCCATGAAAAAGACCAAGAAAAACAAAGGCGCCAAGAAAACCACCCTGCTGGGCGGCGCGGCCAAATCCCTCAAAAACCTGGGCAAACGCAATAAAAACGGCGGCCTGAGCACGACCCAGAAAGTGGTGGGCGGCGCCGCGCTGGTAGTCCTTGGGCTGAGCTACTGGAACACCCGCCGCAAGGCTGGCGCGTCCACAGCTCCCGAGACGACCCCAGATGCCACCGCCGCCGAAGAAAACCTGGCCGCGCTAGACGGCAACGCGTGATTTTCAGGGAAAAGGCTTGGGGCATTCAGAGACCATTCATTAAACATTCTCAAACGGCCATGCTAAGCGGAGTCGACGAAGCGGTTTAGGAAATATGCCGTTTGCCGGTCCGACGCGCTAGGCGTCCGACCGGTTGTCGTCCGCGCCGCCTGAGCCGCCCTACTGTCCCCTTTCAACGGCAACCGGTCGGACGCCTAGCGCGTCGGACCGGACGGCGCCGACCTGCGAAACCGCTTCGACGCATGACGTTGATTGTTAACGAATTTGTCTCCCGAAAAGCTTTCGGTCGTCAGCAATGACCAACTGTACAACAACGCGAAAGCGGCCGCTGCTCCTAGAGCAGCGGCCGCTTTCGTATTGGGGCGGGGCGAAGGAGCTTACTCGGCGGCAGGCGCGGGCGGCGGGGTGCTGCTGGCCATGCGCACGCGCACGGCGTTGGGGCCTTTGGGGCCCATTTCTACTTCAAAAGTGACTTTGTCGTTCTCGCCAATGGTGATGCCCGACAGGCCGTTGGCGTGCACGAAAATGCTCTCCTGCGTCTGCGAGTCCTTGATGAAGCCGTAGCCTTTGGAAGTGTTGAAAAACGTGACGGTGCCGGTGCGCTGGGTGTCCTCGGGCTCCCGGTCTTCCTGCTTGGCCACGCTGATGCGAATGTCCTCGTCCTTGATGACGCGCTTCTTGGTGGGGTCGGGGGGGGTGGCGGTGATGTTGCCGTTCTCGTCCACGTACGCAAACATTTCTTCTAGCGCAGCCCCAGATTTCGCGTTGGCTTGGCGCTCGGCCTTGCGCTCCTCCTTCTCGGTTTTCTTTTTGGCGCGCTTCTTCTCGTTGTCTTTTTTACCAAACGTCTCTTGTGACCTACCCATAGTGTTGTGCTGCTGATTCGTTGTATCTGTTTTGGCCTGGTGCGGGTGAGGTAAAACAGAGGAGTGGATTATGACGAAGATACGCAATATCTAAGGCGAAACGCACGGCCTGCCTAAATAGCCGCCGACCACCGCGTTTTTCGCCAGGTTTCCTGCTGCTCAGGGGTGAGAAAAGTCCAGGCCACGAGGCGGCTTTTCTTCTGGCCCTGGGCCATGTCGATGGTGCGCACGGCCGTGGCCCCGGCCGTTTTCAGGGCCCGGTACACGCCCGGCAGGGTGTCTTTCTTCGACACCAGCGTGGTAAACCAGTAGCAGGTGCGGGGCCGCCGGCTGCTTTCCTGCACCATGCGGCGGATAAACCCGGCCTCGCCGCCTTCGCACCACAATTCGTTGTGTTGGCCGCCAAAGTTCAGGGCCGCCCGGGGGCCGCGCCCGGTGCCCAGGTTGGTGCCAAGCCCGGCCACTTTGCGCTGGGCCCCGGCCGATGCCTCGGCCGCGGAGGCATGAAACGGCGGGTTGCACATGGTGAGGTCGAACAGCTCGCCGGCCTGGATGAGCCCGTCGAAAATGCGGCTGCGCACTGGCTGCAGCCGGCACTCGATGGCCCCGGCCAGCACCGGGTTGGCGGCCTCAATCTGCTGGGCGGCGCGCACCGCCAGGCCGTCCACGTCGGAGCCCACAAAGTGCCAGCCGTAGGCGCGGCGGCCGATGATGGGGTAGATGCAGTTGGCGCCCACGCCCACGTCGAGCACCGTGATTTCTTCGCCGGGCGGCAGGGTGCCGCCGTTGCTCTCGGCCAGCAAATCGGCCAGATAATGGATGTAGTCGGCCCGGCCAGGGATGGGCGGGCACAGGTAGCCTTTCGGAATGTCCCAGAATTCGATGCCGTAGAACTGCCGCAGCAGCGCCCGGTTCAGGGCTTTCACCGCCGCGGGGTTGGCGAAATCAATCGACAGATTGCCGAACTTGTTGGGCTGCACGAAGCCGGCCAGCTCCGGGTTGGCTTTGCTGAGCTGGGGGAAGTCGTAGGGCGCGCGGTGGGGGTTGCGCGGGTGCAACGCGTCTTTTTCCGCCAAGGGCGCGGCAAGTGGGGTAGTGGGCTTCTTCAATGTAAAGTCAATAATTTTAAACGGCCGTCATCCTGAGCTTGCGAAGGACCTTATCCAGCCAGAACGTTAATCGTGCGACGGTGAGAAGGTCCTTCGCAAGCTCAGGATGACAGACACGAAAAATCCTGAATTGCTAGCAGCTTCGTCGAGCCGGTTAGGTGGTTTTGTACAGGTACCAACCTTCGCCCAGGGGCTTGAGCACGATGAGGTGGTCGGGCGTCATGGCCGGCAGCTGCGTGGCTTCGGGCTGGTAGAGAAAGCCCACCGTGCTGGTCACCTTGCCGCCGATGACGAACTCCAGGCAGCTGGCGCAACCCGTTTCGCGGCGCCGCACGCGGCCCAGGTACAGCTTGCGGAGCAGGGCGTGCACGGCGGGGTCGGCGTTGGCGGCTTGCTCGCCGGCGCTGTCGGCGGCGAAATACTGGCCGGCTTGCACCAGGCGCAGCACCTTGCGGAAATCGGCCCGGTTCTTCCGGAAGTGCGCGGCGATGTCGGCGTCGGAGCTGGTCCACAGCTTGAGGTTGCCCAGGGTGAAGGCGTGGCTGGCCTCGGGGTGTTTGAGGTCGTACTGGGCTATTTCGGCCCGCGGCATGGCCGCAAGCAAGTCCACCATGGGCGGGCCCAGGTGCGTCATGGCCAGGTTGCGGATGGCCCGCAGCTTCCAGGTTTCGCCCTCTTTGGCGAAGTGCAGGTAGAAGTCGCGGCGCTCGGCGGGGTCGCGCAGCTCCACGGCCACCACCGCCGTGCTGGGGCCCTGCTCCAGGAGCTGGCAGGTGCGGCGCAGGCGGCCCGGAATCTGCTGGCCCAGGGTTTCGCGCTTGGCCTGGCCCGCGGCCTCGCAGCAGAGGTAGTCTTTCATGTCGGGCCAGCCCGTGGGCGCTACAAATTGCTCGGCAATCTGCAGCGGCTCCAGCGGCGCGAAGGCCCCCACGGCCCGGGGCAGCCACAAACACAGGGCGAGGAGGAAGTACTTCATGAGCAAACCTAACCCCAAAACGGTCCGCATTGATTCCAGCCGGCGGCCGGGACCTGTGCCGGGGCCGGCGTTTGTTTCTTTGCCGCCATGAACTACCGCTTTTCGCTGCTGCTTGCCTTGCTGATGGGGAGTATGCTGGCGCCGGGGCCGGCCGCGGCACAAAAACCGCCCCTCACCCGCCAGCAGTACCAGGAGGATTTTGATTTCCTCTGGAACACCGTCCGCACCAACTACTGCTACTTCACCCAAAAACAAACCGATTGGGCGCAGGTCCGGGCCCTGTACCGCCCGCAGCTCGACACGCTAACTAGCCGCCAGGCTTTCGTGCGGGTGCTCGAAAATGCCTTGGCCGAGCTCTACGACAACCACGCCGGCCTAAGCACCAACCGCCCCGACTCGCGCCGCCTGGTGCCCACAAGCACCGACACCTGGGCGGAATTCGTGGGCGGCCGCGCCGTGGTGCAGGCGGTGCGCCCCGGGTTTGGGGCCGCCCGCAGCGGCGTGCGGCCGGGCATGGTCGTGACGGCGGCCAACGGCGTGCCCATCGACGACGCCATTAAGCCGTTTCTGCCCCGCACGCTGCGCCAGCCCGATGCCGCCGCCCGCAATTTTGCCCTGCTGCAACTGCTGGCCGGCAACCACCTCACGCCACGGGTCTGGAGCCTGCTGGCCAACGGCCGCTCCCTCACGGCCCGTCCCGACGAGGCCGGCATGCAGTTGGAAAACATGCCGTACCCGGCCCGCCTCGAAGCCCGCCGCCTGGGCACTATCGGCTACCTCAAAATCAACAATTCCCTGAGCGACAACGGCATCATCGCATCGTTCGACAGTGCTCTCACGGCCCTGCTCAACACGCAGGGCCTGATTCTGGACCTGCGCGAAACCCCCAGCGGCGGCAACACCACGGTGGCCCGTGCCATCATGGGGCGGTTTGTGAGCAAGGAAGGCCCCTACCAGCGCCACGAACTGACGCGCGAGGAAATGCAGACTGGCGTGCGCCGAAGCTGGGTAGAAATAGTGTCGCCGCGGGGCGTGCGCTACTCGGCGCCGCTGGTGCTGCTGGTGGGGCGCTGGACCGGGAGCATGGGCGAGGGCCTGGCCGTGGGCTTCGACGCGCTGGGCCGGGCCACGGTGGTGGGCACCGAAATGGCGCAACTCAACGGCGCCATCTACTCCTACACCTTGCCTCACTCGGCCATCCGCTTCGCCATCCCCGCCGAGCGGATTTTCCACGTGAAGGGCCAGCCCCGGGAGGCCTTCCGCCCGCCCGTGTACGTCGACTTGAAGACCACCAATCCGTCCGCTGCGCCCGACCCGGTTTTGCAAACGGCCCTGGACCAATTGCGCCGTAAGAAATAGGAAGCTGGTGGAGTTCGCAAAAATCAGGGTAGAGACGCAATATTTTGCGTCTCGCCGTTGAACGGTTACAACCGCACAGTTCGGGCGTCATCGTTCAACGACGAGACGCAAGATGTTGCGTCTCTACCCTGCTTCGGTCGCTGGCCATTTACCCCAAACAGTTTCTAAGCTAACGTCGGCGAAAAGTTACCGGCGCGGGGCCGGGCCTTTGCTGCGGCCGCTGGGTGAGCCCTTCGACGCTGGGCGACTGCCGGTGGCGCTGGGGCCCTTGCTCTTGGGCCGGGCCGGGCCGCCCGCGCCGGGCTTGGCGGGGCGCTTGCCGGGGCCGGCCGCCTGGGGCTTCTCGGGGCGCGGGCCCCACCAGCCGTTGCTGGATGGGTTTTTCTGCGACGGCGGGCCGGATTTGTGGGCGCGCTTGGCTTTGGGTTCTCCTGTTCCGGTTGGTTCCTGAGCGGCTTTGGTAGCGGGCTTGGAGTTGCGCCGGCCGCCAGAGGCGTCTTCGGTGCCGCTCGACTTTTCCACCATTTTCATGATGCCGGCCAGCTCTTGTTCGGTCAGCTCCCGCCAGTCGCCCACGGGCAGGCCTTTCAGGGTCACGTTCATGATGCGCACGCGTTCGAGCTTCACCACTTCGTAGCCAAAATGCTCCACCATGCGGCGGATTTGGCGGTTGAGGCCCTGCACCAGCGTGATGCGGAAGATGTACGGGGTTTCCTTCTGCACCAGGCAGGGCTTGGTGACGGTGCCCAGCATGGGGATGCCGCTGGCCATTTCGTCCAGCATGCGGTCGGTGAGAATGCGGTCGACGGTGACGACATACTCCTTTTCGTGCTTGTTGCCGGCCCGCAGAATTTTATTCACGATGTCGCCGTCGCTGGTCAGGAAAATCAAGCCCGACGAGTCCTTGTCGAGCCGGCCAATGGGGAAGACGCGCGCCGCGTGGTTCACGTAGTCCACGATGTTACCCCGCACGCCCGGCTCCGAGGTGCTCGTGATGCCCACCGGCTTGTTGAACGCCAGGTACACGGCGTCTTCGACCTGCTTTGGCTCCAGCTTGTGGCCGTTCACGGTCACGCGGTCGCGCGGCCCTACCTGGTCGCCTATTTGGGCGGGCTTGCCGTTCAGCAGCACCAGGCCCTGCTCGATGTAGCGGTCGGCTTCGCGGCGCGAGCACAGGCCGCTTTCGCTGATGAATTTATTGAGGCGGGTGGAAGACGGTGAAGGCATGGGCGCGAGCGCAGGATTAAAAGCTGAGGATTAAACGGAAAAAGTGGGCAGGAAGAGCCGTTCAGCTCTTTACTTTTAACCCTCAACTTTTACCGCATCTTCAGAGCAAAGGTACCTCAGCGCGTAGCGGCTTCCTGCTGCGAGGCGCTTAGTCGTCGGTGTAGGCATCGCCGCCTATAAAAATCAGGTTACTGGACGGTCGGGCCGGTGCGCCCGAGGCCCCGATGGCAAAGGACTTGCGCACGGTGCGGCCGTCGGCGTAGGTCAGCGTGAGGGTGTGGCCTTGCAGGCGCTAGGTGCCGCTGGCGCTGCGCCGGTTGCCACCGGCGGCGTTGGCGGAAACGATGCCCGCGTCCGAGCCCTCGCTGAAATGACTGCCGTCGAGGAAATTTATTTTGGAAATGACCAACGACGTGGCCCCGCCCACACTGCCGCCGCTGGCATTTTTATAGGTGCGTTTCAGCGGCACGGCGCCCGCCGCGTAGGCCGGAAACCAGCTGCCCGTGCCCAGGGTGTAGGAGTTCGACTGGCCCTTGTGGTTGGTCAGAACCACGGTGTTGCCGTTTTTGCGCCAGGTGCCCCAGGCCGCGGGGCGCCGGGCTTTGTCGGCGGCGGGGTTGAGGGTTTCGAGGGGGCCGTCGCCTACGTCGCAGTACTGCCCGCTGGCCAGCAGGGCCACCGGCTCGAAGGCGATGCCCCCGTAGGCGTCGCTCACGGAGCGGAAAAACCACTGCGCCCCGGCCGCCGCGCCCGTGCCGCTGGGAGCCGCTGGCGCGGCGGCTGCCGCCGGGCTCGCGGGTGATGCCGCCGCACTGACCGCCGCAGTGGCCGGTGTCCCGGTTCCGGCCCCGCTTTGCACAAAGCCCCGCTCCGTCAGGGTCAGGGCATTCACGTCCATTTTAAACAATTGCTTGAGCTGCACGGCTGCCCCTTGCCGAAACGCCGTCAGGTCGGTGGGCCGGCCTTGGGTGGCGCCCACGTAGAGCAGCACGGTTTGCAGCTTCAAAAACTCGCCCAACTCGGCCGTGGTGCTGGCTGGGCGTCCGGCCAGGGCGCGGGCTGCCGCCGGGGCGTACTGCGTGCGCACGGCGCTCACCAGCTTGGGCGGCAAAAATGCCCCGCCCGGCACCTCGCCGTGGGCCACCCGATAGGTGCCCACCAGGTAGGCCGCGAAGGCATCGGCCACGTCGTTTTCCCGCAAGCCGGAGCCTTGAATGGCCTTCGGGTAGAGCAGGCTGAAGTCGGCCGGCCCGCCGGGTCCGAACGTGCCGGGCAGCTTGGCGGCCAGGGCAGGGTTGCTGGCCTTGAGGCGCCGGGCCTGCGCTTCGACGGCCGCGCGGCGGGCACTGGTGGAAGGTATGTAGGCCAGCCGGACGGCACTGGCCGAGTTGCTGGCGGTGCTGTTGGCGGTGCCTTTGCCGCTGGCGTTTTTGGCGGCGGCCATCACGGCGGCGTTGTTGAGCGTCGTGAGGCTGGTATTCATGGCGCTGCTGGTGAAGTTGTCCATGGTCAGCTCCACCGACTGGGCGCGGGCGGCGGGGGCGGCCGTCAGCAGCAGGCCAGTTAAGGCCGCGGTGTTGAAAGAAATGGTCATAGCGAGCCGGAATAAGGGCTTGGAACAACGAAGCCGCCAGCACCCAGCGGCGGCTTTTAGGGCGGGGCCAGGCCGGGTGCGTGGGCAGCGAGTAAAGCGAAGGCCGGACCGGTGTTGCCACCCAAACCGCGCCGTTGTGGTAAATGACCAGGTAGAGAAAAATGAGGGCATTAGGTGACAGTTAGGGTTTTACGGGCTTTAGCGCAGCGGGTTAGCCAAGCGTATGCTAAATCCTGCGCCGGGCAACCCGCCTTGGCCGGAACCGTTAGGAAAAGCTCATCCTTTCCCAACCGCTGCGTTTTATGTCTGACAAACCCACCATTTTCCCGCCCCAAAGCCAGGACGCGGGCGCCGGCAAGCCCGGCCTCGAATACAAGATGACGCCCGAGCCCGAGTTCATTCGGGAAGGCTACAAGGGCGCCGACAAGCTCAAGGGCAAGGTGGCCCTCATCACGGGCGGCGACTCCGGCATCGGGCGCGCCGTGGCCGTGCACTTTGCCGTAGAGGGCGCCGACGTGGCCATCAGCTACTTTCCCACCGAGCAGCAGGACGCCGAAAAAGTGCAGGAGATAGTGGTGGGCCACGGCCGCCGCTGCCTGCTGCTGCCCGGCGACCTCAAGCACCCCGCTTTCTGCAAGGAAATAGTGGACCGCACGGTGGCCGAGCTGGGCGGGCTGAACATCTTGGTGAACAACGCCGCCGAGCAGAACTGGCACGACACGCTCGAAGAAATCAAGGACGAGGAGCTGGACAGCATCTTCAACCTCAACATCATTGCCATGTTCCGCATCACGCGGGCCGCGCTGCCGCATCTCACCGAGGGCGACTCCATCATCAACACGGCGTCGGTGAACGGCTTCAAGGGCAACGAGATGCTGCTCGACTACACCTCCACCAAGGGCGCCATCACGGCCTTCACGCGGGCCTTGTCGTTGCAGCTCATCAAGAAAGGTATTCGGGTGAACTCGGTGGCGCCGGGGCCTATTTGGACGCCGTTCATCACGGGCGTGGGACTCATGAAACTGCCGCTTTTTGGCCACGACGTGCCCATGGGCCGCGCCGGTCAGCCCTCAGAAGTGGCCCCGTCCTACGTGTTCCTGGCTTCGGAAGACGCCTCGTATTTCTCGGGCCAAACGCTGCACCCCAATGGCGGCTCGGTGGTAAACGCCTAAAGGCCACAGTGAGGCAGGAACACAATCGTGCGTTTCTGCCTCACCAAGCTGTGCCGAAATCCGGGGCGCGAACCTCGCAACAAGCGCCACCGTATCAGGCCATAAAAATGGCTAAATGGCCGTTTTTATGTAGTTAAAATCCCGCTTACATGAACCATAAATTGTTCGGCCTGCTGGCCGCTGCCTCGCTGGCCACTGCGGCCTGCTCGCAAGAAAAGACGACGGAGACCGTCACGACCACGCCCACAACCGACTCGAACACCGCCGTCGTAACCTCTGATACCTTGGCTGCTTACGACGACGCCCGCCGCCTCTCGGCCCGGGTGGCCGAAGACCTCAAGCTGACCGACACCGTGGTGGTGACCCGCATCGAAAAGACGTACTACACCCGCGGCCGCCGCTTGGGCGAACTCGAAACCCGGTACGCCACTGACACCACCGGCCGCTACGCCGCCGTGCGCCAGGTCAACGACCAGGCCGATGAGGAGGTGCGCACCACGCTCAACAACCCGGAGTACTACAACACCTACTCCTCGAACCGCGCTTCATACGGCGACGGCCCGTACTCGCTGGCGCCGGCCCGCGTGAGCCCCGCGCGCCGCGCCAACGGCGTGAGCCAGGGCACGGCCATTAAGAAGCTGGAGCGCGAAGGCGACGGCGACCGCAAAACCAAGTACATGAACGACGCCAAAGTGAAGGTGGACGACGACGGTTCGCGCAAAGTGAAGCTGGCCGACGGCACCAAAATCAAAACCGACGAAGACGGCAACCGCAAGGTGAAGAAGCCGCTGTTCGACTAAACGGCGACTGCGTTTTACGCGAAAAAGGCCCGCTTCAACGTTGGAGCGGGCCTTTTTTGTGGCCGTACCTGGGGCAGGTTGGTGTCTCGGCTTTGGTTGGGTCGATGCTTGGGTGCTCCTAATCGATGGCCATGCGCTGCGCGTCCTCCACAGCAGTGGGATGCAAACTCTTATTATTCAAGCGGGACTTAACAACTTTCCAATACCGGTTTATTCAGTTTAAACACCTAGGAGGTTGTAGTTTGCAGGCTAATACGCGGAGTTTAATTTTAGCCTTTTCATGGTCACCACAGCGGGAGTTTATAATCGGAGCGGAGAAGCTACGGGCCGACCTTTTTACCGCGCTTCTGGCTGGCTGCGGCTGTGGGCGTTGGCGGGGGCGTTGCTCGCCGTGGCCGGCCGAACCCAGGCCCAGGCGACGATGGAAAATCTGGCAATCCAGGTCAGCGCCGTGGGCTTGACCGGCCCGGCCCGCATTAAGCTAACCTGGCCCGCCGATGCGCAGGCTACCAGCTACAGCATTTCCCGCACGACAAAGGACCAGGCTGGTCTGCCAAGCGTAAACCTGGCCTCGTTGCCGGGCACCGCGGTTGAATTTATTGACAACAGCGCCGCCCTGGGCACTACCTACCAGTACGCCCTCAGCAAAAGGAGCAATGGAGAGCGAGGGCTGGGGTTCGTAGTAGCCGGCATCGAGGCTGCCGCCGTCGAAAGCCGGGGCGTGCTGGTGCTGGTGGTCGATTCTACCCACGCCGCGTATTTGGCCGCCGACATCGAGCGGTTGCAGCGCGACTTGGTGGGCGACGGCTGGCGCGTGCTGCGCCACGACGTGGCGCCCACCATGCCGCCGCCGCAGGTGCGCGCCCTCATCCGGGCCGACTATGCGGCCTCTCAAATGCTGGTGCAGGCCGTGCTGCTGCTGGGGCACGTGGCCGTGCCGTACTCCGGCAACATCTCCCCCGACGGGCACCCCGACCACGACGGCGCTTGGCCGGCCGATGCCTACTACGGGGACTTGAATGCCACCTGGACCGACATCGGCACCAACGTTGGCGCGAGCCGCCCCGCCAACCGCAACGCTCCCGGCGACGGCAAATTCGACCAGTCCGATTTGCCGGCTGAGGTGAGACTGCAAATCGGGCGCATCGACCTGGCCAACATGCCCGCCTTTGGCTTGCCCGAGCGGGACTTGCTGCGGCGCTACTTGCAGAAGGACCACGACTACCGCCACAAAGTATTCGCCGTGGCCCAGCGCGGGTTGGTGGATGACAATTTTGGGCTGAGCACTGGCGAAGATTTTGCCAACAACGGCTGGCGCAATTTTGCTCCGCTGTGTGGGGCTGCCAACGTGGTGGCCGCGGATTACCTCAGCACCCTGCGCACCCAGGACTACGCCTGGGCCTACGGCTGCGGCGCCGGCAGCTACACCACCATTGCGGGGGTTGCGAGCACCGCTGATTACGCGGCCGGGCCGGTGAAAAGCGTCTTCAACATGTCCTTCGGCAGCTATTTTGGCGATTGGGACAACGAAAACAACGTGCTGCGCGCGCCCCTGGCGGCCGAAGGCTACGCCCTGACTAACTGCTGGGCGGGGCGGCCCGATTGGTCTTTTTGCCACATGGGCATGGGCGAAACCATTGGCTACTGCACCCGGCTGTCGCAGAACGGCAGTTTTGGCTCCCGGGGAATGTTTGGCGCTCGGTCGGTGCACGTGGCCCTGATGGGCGACCCCACCCTGCGCCAGCACGTGGTGGCGCCTCCCGCTGCGCTCACCGCCACGGCCAGCGCGGGCCAAGCCAATTTGGCCTGGGCCGCCAGCCCCGACGCCGGCGCCGGCTACTACGTGTACCGCGCCAACACCCCGGCCGGGCCGTTCTTCCGCCTCACGCCGCAGCCCACTGCGGCCCTCACCTTCACGGACCCGGCCCCGCTGCCCGGCACATCCACCTACCTGGTGCGGGCCCGCCAACTGACGACGGGAGCCTCCGGGTCGTACTACAATTTGAGCCAAGGGGTATTTGTTGACTTCACGACGGTAACGCCCAGCGCGAACATCACCTGGCAAGGCACCCAGAGCGTCGACTGGAACACCGCTGCCAACTGGAGCACTGGCGCCGTGCCCACCACCTACGACGTGGTCACGATTGCGGCGGCGACGCCTTTCGCGCCCCGCGTGGCCGTGGCCGCTACCGTGCGGGCGTTGGTGCTGGCTCCGCAAGCGCAACTGACCGTTGCCGCAGCCGGTAGCCTTCAGGTGCGCACCACCGTGCAACTACAGCCAGCCGCTGGCTTGCCGGCAACCACTCTGGCCCTGGCGCCGGGCACGGCCGCGGCTCCCGGTGGCCGCCTGCTGCTGCCCGACCACGCCACGCCGGAGTCGGGGGTGGTGCTGCCGGCCGGCACGTCCCTCACCGTTGGCAATTACGCCGAAGTGAACCTGATGGGGCATTTTGCAGCCACGGGCGGCACGTTGTTGTGCAGCCAGCGGGGCAAATTGACATTTGCCAACGACCCCACGGCCACAACCTTTCGCCTCGAGCACACCATCACCAGCACGGCTCCTGTGGCGGTGGGTGTTTTGGCCATTGACGGCGCCGCGGAAACGCTGGTCCTGAATGGGCCCGTCCACGTGCTGGGCCAGGTGCTGAATCCGGCCACCATCATCACCAACGGGCAGCTGACGCTGCGTGCCGGGCCCGGGCAGCAAGCCCGAATGACGCCCGTCGTCCCCGCCGTGGGCCGCGCGCTCACGCTGGGGGCGTACACCGGCAATGTGCGGGTGGAAGTGTACGTCGATGGCAGCAACGCCGGAGTGAGTCACCGCCAGCTCTCAGCGCCGGTGGCGGGCGGCACGGTCAGCAGCTTTGCCACGGCCTCGTTCGCGCCGGTGGTCAATCCGTTGTTCAACACCCAGGGCAGCGCCGTCACGCCTGCTCCCACCGTTTTGCGCTACAACCAGGCACGCATTGGCATGACCGGAGTACCGGGGCCGGTCGGGTTCGACCAAGGCTGGCTGTCGCCCGCGACCCTGACGGAACCTTTGGTGGCGGGCAGCGGCTACGCGGTGCACATGCCGGGCAATGCCACGCTGAGTTTTAACGGGCCGGCCGTCACAACCACGCGGTTCTCAAAGTCCGGCTTGGCGCGAGGCCCCGCCGCCGACGCCGGGTGGCATTTGTTGGGAAATCCCTACGCTGCGCCGCTCGACTGGGACCTTGTCATGAGGGCCGGAGTGGGCAATTACTTGGCCACTGTTAACAAAGCGCTCTACCTCTTCAAAAGCAACGGGCCTTACGCGGGGGCGTATTCCAGCTACCTACCGAAGCAAGATACCTTGGCCGGCATTAGCGTGAACGGGGGCACCAACGTCGTGCCGGTGGGGCAGGCTTATTTCGTGCGCAGGCGTCTTGTCTCAACCAGCGGTTTGGTGTCCTTAACCCCGGCTATCCTGCTCACGACACCCGATTCGACTTCCGGGCATGGAGGCGTTGCCGAAACCCGGCCGCGGCTCGTGCTGGCCCTGCGCAACGGCGCCGGTACGTTGGCCCACCAAACAGCCATCTACTTTCAGGATGGCGCCACGGAAACCCACGACCCTAGCTACGACGCCCTCTACTTGGCCAGTACCGGCCAGCCGCTGGCCTTAACCTCGACCAGCGGAGCAGAGGCCTTCAGCATCAACGGCCTGCCGGTCCTGGACAGCACCAACGTAGCGGTACCCTTGCAGATGAGCGCCGCCACGGCAGGCACCTACCAGCTAGCCGTTGATGCCCTGGCCAACCTTCCCGCCGGCTACCGCGCCTACTTGCTGGACGCTGTCGGTGGCACTTACACCAACCTGGCGACAACGCCCGTTACGGCAGTGCCATTGGCCGCCGGAGTGCCTTTGGTGGGGCGTTACAGCGTTGTATTCTCGAAACAAACGCTGGTGCTGGCTACGGCTACGGCCGCTCTGGCGGCGCTCGTGAGCCTGGCTCCAAACCCAGCCCATCACCAAGCCTCATTAGTAGTACCCCGGGCCTTGCGTGCCCGGCAAGCAACCACCGTGACCATTCTCAACACCCTGGGCCAAACGGTGGGACAGCATCGTTTCGGGCCTGCTGCCCCCGAAATGCTGGACTTGTCGCTCGTCGGCCTGGCTCCCGGCTTATACATTGTGCGGGTGCTCACCGCGGTGGGTACCGTGAGCCGGCGCTTGGTGGTGGAATAGTGAAGCGCTGCCACCCGCGGCTCTATCATGAGCTCTCTGCCGTTCCGCACGCGGCTTTTGGCCGCCGCAAACCCACAAAAAAAGCCCCGCAGAAGCGGGGCTTTTTTTGGTTCAATAAACGGCCTGTGCTTACAGGTTCTTAACCGCGCCGGGGCTCAAGGTGCCGTTCGCGATGCCTTTGAGCTCCTGCTCACGCTGCTTCACTTTGCCGTAAATGGCTTTCAGCTGCGGGGTTTTCAGGCTGGCCAAAGCGGCGGAGCTGTCGATTTTGTTGTCGATGATGCTTTGCAGCGAGGCAATGAACAGCGAGTGTACGTCTTCGGCGGTCAGGATGTGGCCCATGGGCATGGTCTCCTGGGCGATAATCCAGCCGAGGCGGGAAGCAGCCAAGCGCTGCGTCGGGGTGCCGTGGTGGCCGGCCGACGTGAAGCTGCAGTCGCCGATGTTGAAGAACAGCTCAAAGAATTCAGCCGCGCTTTTCCAGTTGTAGGTGGCGCCGCGCTTGTGGGTGAGGTAGTAGCTGGCAAACACGTCGGCTTCCAGCTCCGTCTTGCGGGTTTGCTCGGGAGTATCCACCCGCGGGCCGTACCAGGCGGTGTAGTTGTTGAATTGCACCTGGTGGCCCCATTCGTGGGCCAGGATGCCGCCGAAAGCCACTTTGGGCTCGACGTGGCCGTCATGGCCTGCAGGATGCCGTCGCCAATCACAATCAGGTTGCCGATGACTTTGCCGGTGGCGGTGCTGCCGCCCGTGGTGGCAAAGCCGTCGAACGACAGCAAGGGCGTCGTCTTGAAGACGGTGCTGGGAGTTACCACGTTCGCAATCAGAAAGTCGGCGTTTGCGTAGGCCACGGCCGTGGTGCGGCCCACCAGCTCGATGTAGGCAGTGGCAATGGCGTCGCGGTTTTGCAGGTTGGCAGTGTGCTGGCCGTGCAGGTCCACCTCGTTGGGCATGTTCCAGAACGACTCCAGGTCGCGCTTGTACTTGGTGGCCACTTGGGTCAATTCGCCGTTCACGCCGAAGTAAGGCGTCGAAGTATCAACGTAGCTGTAGTATTGGTTGAGGGTGGCCAAGGTGCTGTACCACTGGCGCTCCAACGCGCCAAATGGCTGCACGTAGGAACTTACCACCCCGTCCAATGCCGTGGGGGAGCAGGCGCTGGGCAGCACGGCGTTGCTGCTGTAGCCGTTCAGAACGGCTTGGGTGTAGGCCTCGAAGGAGCAGTCGAGCGTCACGCCCTTCAGCAGTCCCGAGTTTACTTGCACGTCGCTGCTGGTCGCGGTGGCGTTGCTGGATGCAACCGCTGTCAGGGCATCTTTGGGCTGAAGTGTGGCGTCATTTTTCTCACAGGACGAGAGGAAAAATCCCATGCCGCTGCACAGCAGTGCAAGTGTAATAGATTGTAATTTCATAGATGAGGTAGTATGGTTAGGGTTGCTGAAAGGTAAACCCACTTCGACAAACGCACCTGCTGCGACGCATAGAAAAGTCTAATTAGAAATCTTGTATATCCATAAATGCAATTGTTTTTCAGTAATCTCGAAAAACACGTCCGGTTTAAGTGCAAAATGCCGCACTCTCCTTATGGACGGTGGTGGGTTCCAAAGCGCAGATTATTTGACTGTTGTGCTTGCTTGAGCTCGGCAATTGCACTTGCCCGCTGGCGGCCCTCACACGTTGCGGCTGACTTGCACCACTACCTTGATTGGCGCAGCAAAACCAGCCCATTTTAGGGTTTCGTAAGGCCCTGCAATTGCCAAAATTTTGTTAGGCCCTAAGGCGGTTGAGCCAGGCCTTTCGAGGGAAGTAAGCCGCGAAACGGAGCCTTACCAGCTTAGTTTCCAGGAGGCTCCCGTGAACGGACCGGAGGAGTAAGGCGAAAACCGGCCCTGACGGTACCAGCGCTGCGGCTTGGGCGGGGGCGCCAAGCCGGTGCCCGGCGAGCTCAGCGGAGCTTCCACGCGGGTGCGGCCGTTGCGAACCGCAATTTTGGCAAACGCGTAGCCCAGCGCGATGCCGATGGGGTAGTCGGAAGCCCAGTGTACGCCGTTGTTGAGCATGGAGTAGCCCAGCAGGCCCATCAGCGAGTAGCCCAAGGGGCGAATGAAGCGGTGTTCGGGGTAGTTGTCGGCGATGACCGTGACCGTGGCCATGGCCGTGGCCAAGTGGCCGGTGGGGAAGGCGTCGTAGTTCGGGACGAAGCTTTGGTAGCGGCTGTAGGACGGGAACAGGTGCCACTCGCCGCGCTCTTTGGTGGCCACGAAGGGGCTCTGCCGGCCGGTGATGCGCTTGAGTGCTTGCACCACCAGGCCGGTGCTCAATATGGCCTCGCCGAGCTGGCTGGAGGTTTGCAGGGCGCGGTTGTCTTTCCGGAGGCCGCCGTACATCCAGAAGCCGGAAGCAATGCTCAAGTGGGTCCAGCCGTCACCGAGGTAATAGAACGTGCTGTTGAGGTTGTCGGGCACGTTGAACTCAAGCGGCAGGTTGGTGCTGCCCACCCGAAACGGAATGTTGACCAGGGTTTTTTGGGTGCTCTTGGCCTTGAGCCCCAGCACCCGGCCAAAGTCCTGGGCACCTTCCAGCAGGACTTGGTCGGCGACCCACAAGACCACCGAACTTGCCACCAAGCCGCTCAGCGTGCTCACGTTTTCCTTGCGAAACGCGTAGCCCGGAAACTGACCGAAATCGCGCGGAATGTGCAGCAGCCACCGAAAGGGCTTGGGCTTGTCGTAGTGCCAGGCCACGCCGGGGGCCACGGTGTACTCCGAAATGCGGCCCTGGGCATTGCGGGCGTGCGGCACGGTATCGGCGGGAAAAGGCTGGCGCTTGGGAGCCACGGCCTTCACCGAATCCTTGGCGGCCACCACGGCCGTGTCGGCCACTACCCGCGCCGAGGCTGCTACGGCCGTGTCTGGCCGAGCGGCATGGGGCCGCAGGGCAGTAGCAAAGCTGGCGGTACCAAGAAGCAGATTGGCTAACAGCGCGACCGATAATAGTGTGGCGCGGCAACGACAACGAGATTTCACGAAACGTGTAACACTAAAAATAGCAGGGCCGCCAGCGCGCGAGACGAAAGCGAAGAAGCATACTAAACGAATAATTGGCTGGCCGAAACGGCGGAGCAACCCGCAAAGGTAACACCGGCGTTGCGCCGGGGTAATGTTGAGGCAGGGCCGCAAGTGCTGACGAATGACCACTCCATTTGTTGTAGCCCTAGCGTACCTTTCTGCAAACCGCGGCCTTGCTGGTCGGCTCGCCTTTCCTATTCCATATGCAACCTGCTGTTTCCGGGCCCGCGGTCGATTCTGCGGCGGGCGCTCCGTCGGTCACCAACCCGTTTCAGGCGCAGTTTGCTGCCTTGCGGCAGCACGCGCCGGCGCTGCGGGCCGAAGGCGTGGCGGCTCGCCGCGCACGCCTGCAAAAGCTCCAAAACTGGCTGCACGCCAACCGCACGGCCATTCAGGACGCGCTGTACGCCGACTTCCGCAAGCCGGCCACGGAAACCGACCTGACCGAAATCTGGACCTCATTGGTGGAGCTGAAACACACCATCAAGCACCTCAAGCAGTGGATGGCGCCGCGCCGGGTGGGCACGTCGCTGGCGCTGTTTGGCACCCGGTCGTGGGTGCAAATAGAGCCCAAGGGCGTGGTGCTCATCATTTCGCCTTGGAACTACCCGTTTTACCTGGCCGTGGGGCCGCTGATTTCGGCCATTGCGGCCGGCAACGCCGTGGTCATCAAACCCGCCGAGCAAACGCCAGCCACCTCCGCGCTGCTGCAGCGCCTGTGCGAGGAGCTGTTTCGGCCCGAAGAAGTGCTGCTGCTGCAAGGCGACAAAGAGGTAGCCACTGACCTGCTCAAGCTGCCCTGGGACCACATTTTCTTCACCGGCAGCCCCGAAGTGGGCAAGATTGTGATGCGCGCCGCCGCCCAGCACCTCAGCGGCCTCACCCTGGAGCTGGGTGGCAAGAACCCAGCCGTGGTGGACGCCACCGCCGACCTGCGCGACGCCGCCGAGAAGATTGTGTGGGGAAAATTCCTCAACAACGGCCAGACCTGCGTGGCGCCCGACTACCTGCTGGTGCAGGAGAGCGTGCAACCCGCTTTGCTGCGCGAGCTCACCGCCGCTATTCAGCGCGCCTACAACCCCGATGGGGCCGGCATTCAACAGTCGGAATCTCTGGCCCGCATCGTGAACCAGCACCATTTTGCCCGCCTCGCCGGCTTGCTCGAAGATGCCCAGACCCGCGGCGCCACGGTGGCCGCCGGAGGCACCCTCGACGCGGCCCAGAACTACATCGAGCCCACCATTCTGACCGACGTGCCGGTCGGCGCCCGCATATTGGAGGAGGAAATATTTGGCCCGCTGCTGCCGGTGCTCACCTTCAAAACGCTGCGCGAAACCACGGACTACATCAATGCCCGCCTCAAGCCGCTGGCGCAGTACATTTTTTCCACCGACGCGGCCAACCGCCGCTATTTGCTGGAAAACAGCTCGGCCGGTGGCGCGGGCATCAACGAGACGGTGCTGCACTTTGCCCACCCCGAGCTGCCCACCGGTGGCGTGGGCAACAGCGGCCTCGGCAAAGCGCACGGCCACGCGGGCTTCCTGGCGTTCAGCAACGAAAAAGGCGTGATGCGCCAGCGCGTGGGCTTCACGGGCATCAAGGCCATGTACCCGCCCTACACGCCCAAGGTGCGCAAGCTGGTGGCGCTGCTGGTGAAGTACCTGTAAGAAGAAAGATGACGGGGCTTAGTGCTGCTTGGCTCGCAAAAGCTGGTAGGCCAACGGTGCTGTCACGAAGATAAACAACCCAAACAACGCCTGCAGGAACAGGTCCACCCAAACCATGCCGGGGACCGGCGGCCCAAAATAGCCGGCCAGATACACATGGGTGTTGACGCAGATGTCGGCAACCATTATGGCCAGCGCCAACCGAATGCCCAGCGTTGGCCGCCACCACAACAGCACGACCGTCAGCGGGTCGAGTAAGGTTAACACGTTCCAGAACACACCAATGACCAACGGAACCGGGTGCGCCAGCAAGCCGCGCTCCAACAAGTCGGCGCTATGTGTGTAAGTGCCCACCAGAAAGCCGATGGAATACACTGCAAAAATCATTTTTACTGCTCTCGGGTAGGCAGAAACGGGCAGGTTGCTCATGTAGCGGCCGGGAAGGCAAGGGAAGCCGGACCATCAAAGTAAAGCATTTGGTGGGGCCGATGAGTCGCTACGAAGGGCTCTGGCACCCGGAAGGCGAATTCGTGCGCCGTTATTAACTGACCCGTAAACGGTCCTAGGCCGGCGGGCTTCTGCCAGGCAAAGCGCTGGCGTGGCCCGTGACGGGCCACTGCGCACGAATGCAAGATTCGTTCCCGGCCCGGTTGTCTACCCGGCCGTGGCGTTGGGCTGCGGGCGCTGCCAGTAGCCGGCGTCCATCACCAGCGTAACGAGGAGGGCATGGGGCAGGGTGACCACCGAGGCCACCACCAGCGCCAGGCTAAACCACGCCGCCGGATTGGGCAGCCGCCCGGCCAGCAGGTAGCCCAGCCCCAGCAGCGCGGCGCAGCTAACCAGCAGCAGCGGCGCGGCGCGGCGTAGGAAAAAAGCCAACTGCGGCAGCAGGGCGGGCCGGGCGCGGGGAGCGGTGTAGCCCAGCCAGTGGTTCATGCGCAGCACGTGCTGCAGGCTGTGCCAAAACACAAAATAGACGCCCACCGACAGCCGCGGCGGCACCGCCACGAACAGGGCCGCCAGCACCGCCACTTCCACCAGCTCGGTGGTGAGCCACGCCCAGCGGCGGTGGCGGGCGTAGAGCGCCCACAGCGCCAGGTGCCCGCCGCCCACCAGCAGGCCCAGGCCCGCCACGCCCCCCGCAAAAGCCGCCGCACCCAGCGTAGGCGCGCCGGCAAACGTGAGCAGGCCGTTCACGACGTCGGCGGTTTCGGCGGGCCAGCGCCAGGCGGGCACGGCAAACAGGAACAGTCCCCGCAACAGGCTGTGGCCCAGCCACCACGTCCGGGGCACCTGTGTAGCGGCGGGCGCGTCGGCCGAGCCCCAGTGCCACACCGTGAGCACAAAAAAGAGCCCAACGGTGGCGGCCGGCCATTGCCACCACAGCACGCCCACTAAAGCTGCCAGGCCCAGGTACCCGGCCAGAAAACGCAGCCAGTACCGCCACCCGCCCGCGCTGGGCGCGCCAGCGGGCACCACCCATTGGTCGCAGGCGCCATGGGCCACGCCCAGCACCACCATGCCCACGGCCAGCGGCACCCCCAGCAGCAGCCCCGCGGCGGCGGGAAAGGCCACGCCCACGCCCGTGAGCGCGAGCACGGCCGCGTAGGAGTAACGGCGGCGCAACCAGTCGGCGGGAGCAACAGGAAAGGGCATGGCGGGAAATAAGAGAGCCGGGAGAAAGGAAAAACAGGCTGAACCGCACGGCCGGGGCAGTGAAATTCAGCCTGTTATGGAGCAGGTTCGGCGGGCTAACACGGCCCGGCGGTAGCCGCTACACCACCGACGCGTAGGAGGGCGGCGCAACCTTCACGGCCGACTCGCTGCGGGCAATGCCGTAAACGACCAGACCAAAACCGATTTTGTTGATGGCGTCGGCGATGTTGTAGAGCAGGTCGAGGGCCTGTGGGCGCAGGATGTTGGCTCCGTCGGGCCCGAGCCAGCCGCCGGGCATGGCCATGTAGCCAATGGGGTAAATGGCCCAGCCCACCAGCACGAACCACGCCAGCGCGCGCACGCCCTTGCGCACGGCCACCGACTCGGTGGCGGCGGCCAGCTGCGCCACTTCGCCGTACCAGGCGCTGTACAAAATGTAGACGTAGCCCAGCGTGGACAGCGAACCCCACAGCACCGAGTGGCGCATCGAGCCGTCGGTGAACGCCTCGCCGATGTAGCCGAACACGAGCATGACCACGGCCGCCAGTATCAGCTTGTAGAGCAGGCTGGTTTTGGCCCCCGCCGCCCGCACCAGCAGGTAAAATTCGACCACCATCAGCGGCACGGTCAACGTCCAGTCGATGTAGCGCAGGGCCACGGGCGTTTCCTTCGTGGTGATGTAATAGTCGCGCATGTAGTAGTAATGCACGGCCGCAATGCCGGTAATCATCCCAGAAATGAGCAGGGACGTTTTCCATTTATCGCTCACCGTACTGCGCTCAAACAAGAAGAACACGGCTGCGGCCGCCATGGCCATATACCCCGTGAAAAAGGTGAACGCAATCGGGTCGTCAACCGGAATTTTCATGATGTCCAGCAAAACGTTTTGCATGTGAAAAAGAGTTAAAGTGAACGGATGGGTAATGTGATAGATAAAATACATTTAAAGATTTTTTGTTTAATATATTTGCTCAATAACATAAACAAAAATTTGCACAGGGCCGATTCCAGCCAGTGGAAGCAGGAATCGTTTGCGGACCCGCAAAAAATAAATTGGAAAAACCTGAATGCCAGTATTACTGACAGCACACAGCGGGGCCTAATCAGTCCGCAGAAAAGAGGCCGGGCTTCGCATTGGGCGCACCGCCATTCGCTGCAATTCCCGCGAAGAAGCTGTTTTAGTTAACTCAAACAGCTTCCAGGCGTTGGGTGACGAGGCAGCGGCTGGTCTTCACGGGTTCTTGGGCCATGTGCCCGCCCTGCTCGCCTGTGGCGCGCAACTTTGGCTCTTTGCTGCTGAAGGGCTTACAAGCACAGACCCCAGCCGGCAAACGGGAGGTTACCTTCGCCAGCCATTCGGCATGAAAGGCATGAGAAAGGCGAGCAGACTGGCTGGGGCTGGGTGGGCCATGCTGGCGGCGCTGCTCACGGCGTGCGAGGGTGGAGTGGAGGTGACGTTTGCACAACCCTTCCCGGCGCAGGCAGCAGACATGGCTGCTTTTCCGGCCCGGCACCGCGCCGTGTACACCGCCCCCGATTCGAGCAGGTCGTTGTGCGTTGGCCGCACCGCGGTGTGGCGGCAGGAACTGCAAAGCATCACGCTGGACCGGCGGCAACTCGATTCGCTGCCACGCCGCCTCACCCAAGACAGCACGTACCAGGACGAGAAAGGCCGACTTCACTACGTACGGCTAGTAACCCAAGATTCTGTTCGGGACAGTTGGCTGCTCCAGGACACGATTTTCACCCTTGCGGGCCCCAATGCGGGCAAGTTGCGCCGCTTTCAGGGCCGCTACTACCTTAATGTTCCCAAGGCAGGCGACGACAGCTGGCTGGTGCAGAGGCTAGAAATTGAAGGCCATCGCCTGAGCTGGCAAACCCTGGGGCAAGACACGGTGCGCCTGCTGGCCTCGGAGGCGGCCCCCATCCGTTACCACCGCGCCAAGGGAATTTCTCATTTTCGGCTGGCCCCTTCCACCCCGCAGCAGACGCGCCGGGTGGGCCGCTACGCCGGCCTGTGGCAAACGGTGGAAAACTACCAACGCCGCCACTAAAGAGCGGCGGCAATGCCGTGCGGGCTACTTCTGCCGCTGCTGCATTTGGGCTGCAATGCGCTGCTGCGTGGCTTTGGTTTGCAGCTGGCTGAATTTGGCGGGGCCGACTACGGTACGCAGTTCCCGTTGCGAGTCGGTGTTGATGCGCTTGAGCTCGGCCAGCAGCTGGGGCGATTTGGGGGCGTACTTCTCTTTGGCGGCGTTCGACTCGGCCAGGGTACCGTTGAGGATGCTGCGGACGCGGATGGTTTGGTCGGGGGTGAGCTGGAGCTCCGTGCCCATGACATCGGCCAGGTCGCGGGCGGCGGTGGGCGGCGCGGGCGAGTCGGTGGTGCGAACGGTTTCGACCACCGGGGTTTTTTTGCGTTGGAAAACGGAACAGCTGGTGGTGGCCAGCAGCAAGGTGGTGGCAACTAGTAATTGATGCCGAAAAGCAGAATAACGAAGCATAGCTAGATGGCTCCGGATGGTAGCCTGCGCTAGCATACGCAAATCAGCCCCCCTGTGGCTATGGACGCGCCGAAACGGCTGGAGCCCGAAGCAGTTGGCGGTCAATCTTGTTGCGCCGGTTACGAAACTTAGCCGGGGTACCGGACGGAAACAAACTGTCGGCCCGGGCATCGATGATTCCTTCGATGCGGAAGTACTCGTCTTGCAAGGCCGCGCCGCGCAGGCGTTGGCGCGCGGCGGCCCGCAGGGCTTGGCGCTGCACCACCAAGGCCCGCAACCGGTCGCGTCGTTCCGGCCCGAGGTCACGCAAAAATCCTCGGGTGGAAGACAAGCCGCAGTTGCCAAAAAGCAGCACGGCCAGCAAGGGCAGCAGCAACAGCTGCGGCCAGCTCACGCGCTGGTTCGCTGGAGTTTCCATGGTGCAAAATACACCGCCCGCGCTCAGCGCCGAAACATCCGCAACGGAGCAGCGACGGGGCGCGCGGCTGAGGGCAGGCGAAGAAATTGGCTTTGATGGCGCCACGGCGGCTCAGCGTGTGTCGATGGACACACGGATGGGCGGAATCAGCGGGCGATTGTCGGGCGAGAGCAGCTGTCGCGTCATCTTGCGGCGGCGGGCGTATTTCGCTCGTTCCCGGGCGTAATGCTCGCTTGGGTAAGGGTACTCTTCGTATTTGGCGAGCGGGGCAGGGTGGAAAAAGCTGTCAATGCGAGCCGCGTGGAGCGAGTCGAGGCGGCGGTAGGCAACCCAGCGCGCCGGACCGCGCAGTTGTTGCCGGGCGACCGTCCGATGGGCCCGTTGCTGCGCGATGATGGCGCCAAACCGCTCGTGGCGTTTGACTTCCATGCTGGTTACCACCGCGCGCACGCCGCCCCCGCCGCAATTGCCAAATAGCAGCACCGCCCCCAAAGGCAGCAGCAGGAGCAGCGGCCGGCCGGGGCGCTTAGAAAAGGCTTTTCCCATCGTGCAAAGTACACCGCCAAGCCTCAGCGCCGAAACACGGTGAGAATGGGCAGCCCCGCCACCTTGATTTCGTGAACGGGCGTGCCGTAGGAGGCCTCGTAGGGCGTGGGATGCCAGCGGTACATGCCAAAAAAGTATCGTGCCTGGTGATGGGGCACCAAGCGAAGGCGGTTGCGGTCAGCCCCGGAGAGTAGGAGGGAATTGTTGTGCAAAAAGTACCGGTAATACAGCGTGTCGCTGAGGGTCACCGTGGCCCGGCGGTCGTGCGCCAGCACCCATGCCAGGCCTTGCCGGGCCGAGATGCCCCAGTAGTCGCGCTCAAACAGCCGGGCCGCGGTTGGGCCCGGCAAGAAGCTGAAATAGGCGTTTTGGTGCGGGTGGTCGTTGACTTGACGAAACGCCGTGTGCGCCACGCCCAGGGCCAGCAGCCCCGCCGCGGCCCAGCCCAGTCGTCGGGGTGCTGAAGCGGGGGCCGCCGCTTGCCAGGCCCGTACCCCCGCCCACAGGCCCCGCACCGCCACCAGCACAAACGCCGGATAGACGAAGTAGACGTGCCGCCAGCCATCGTACACCACCGACCCAATGAGGACAATGACCACCAGCGGCCCCACGCACCACACCCCAAATAGCAAATCGCGCCGGTTCACGGTGCGCCCCAGAAACGCCCGCGGCTGCCGGAAAAACGCCCGCAGCACCGTGCCCGCGCCGCCAAAAAACAGCAAGGAGTACACCACCGGCGTGGTCACCAGCAGCCACACCGAGAGGTAGTGCCACGGCAGGCGCTGGCAGGACTCGAACTGTCCCAGATAGAACACCTTCAGGGTTTGGCGGTAGCGCCGGTAGCTGCCGAAGCACTCCCACAGCCGCTGCACGGGCGCCTCCCACAAGTACGGCCAGAACAGCACCACCAGTGGCCCCGTGGCCGCCACATACACCGCCACCGTGCGGGCCAGCACCCGCCGGCGCGCCGGCCGGGCCCACATTTCCAACGCCCCAAACCCCACCGTGAGAATGGGCAACAACACGCCCATGATGCGCACGTCCGAAGCCAGGGCCGTGACCAGCGCGTGCACCATGGCGCGCCCGGCGGTGGGCCGCTGCAGCAGCCGTGTGAGCGTGAGCCCGCCCAGCGCGAACAGGTTCATGAACACCAGGTCTTTGTAGTTGTAGAAAGCCTCGGCGAAGATGCGCGGCGACAAAACCAGCATGGCGGCGCCCACCAAGCCCCAGCGCCAGCTGCCAAACCGCTCCCGCCCCAGCCGGTACACCGCCCACGTGCCCAGCAGGAACGTGCTGAACGTGAGAAAATGCCGCAGCCAGTACGCCGCCTGAATGTCGTGGCGAGCGAAGGCGGCTTCCATCACGGCCAGCGGCAGCTGGAAGGCCACGCCGTGGTCGGCGTCGCGGTAGGTGCGCAGCTCGGGCAAGTGGGCCAGGTGGCCGGCTTCGAGCACTTGCGGGGCCAGCCGCTGGGCCACGTAGCGCAAACTGATGTAGCCGGCTTCGCGCTCAGCCGGCTCGTCCCAGGCCATGCCGTAGTCGCGGGTGAGCAGCAGCCCCAGCAGCAGCAAGCCGCCAAAAAACAGCGAGGTGACTGCCCGGCGGGATTGTAGCAGATTAAAAGCGCGCATAAGGCCCATTGGTCACCGCCCAAAGGTAGTTGAGCGTCAGCGCAAGCCCTTTCCGAACCGTTCCTACCCAATACCGCCACGCTTCCCCACCAAGCACGCGGCCAGAGCCAGCCCCAGCGCAGCAATGCTAGCCACAGTCCGCACCGAATGCCAGCCGTTCCAGGGCCCGGCGAAAGCGGCGCGGGCTGCCGCAGCCTGGGCCGTCGTGGCGGCGGAGACGGAAAATGCGGCCAGTTGGTCATTGAGCGGGACGTTTGCCCCGACTGTGACGCCGAGGCTGCCGACCCAAAAAGTGCCAGTTGCCGCCGCCAGCAGCCAAAACCGGCGGCCGTCCACCCGGCGGTGCAGCCCGGCGGCCAGCGGCAGTAGCAGCGGCGCCCCAAAAAAGCCCAGCGCAAACAGCGGATTAACAATGGCCACGTTGATGCGCTGCATTGCCTCGATGTAGGGGCGGTCAGCCAGCCGGGCAAAGGCTGGGTTGATGGCTACCTCGAAGCCGTAGTATAACCCGGCTACTAGGCCCGTGGTGCCGGTGGCTAGTGCCAGAATCAGGTTTTTGCCTTGCATAAAACAGAACGAGGCGCGTTAGTAAGATAGGCTGGCCGCTTGGCGCAGGTAGGTGGCCTCGTGCAGTTGGCGCAGCATGAAATCGGCCACGTCGGCCCGGGCTATTTTCATGCGCAGGCCTTTGGCCGTGGCCGGAAAACCGTGCTGGTACTGGCCCGTGCGAGGGCCGTCGGTTAGGGTGGCGGGGCGGGCAATGGTCCACTGCACCGGGCTTTGGCGGATGTACTGCTCCTGGATTTCGGAGTCGGCGAAAGCGTGCCGCAGAAACAGCGGCACCAGCACGTATTTGTAAAGGGCGGGCAGCGCGGCTTTGCTGTCGCCCATGCCCAGCGTGGTCAGGCAGATGAAGCGGGGCACGCCGGCTTCCGTCATGGCCCGCAAAATGTGGCGGGTGCCGTCGGAGCGCAAAGCATCTTTTTGGGGTGCGGGTGCGCCCAGGGCCGACAGCACGGCCTCGTGGCCCGGCATGGCTTGCTGCACGGCCGCGTAGTCCAGCACGTCGCCTTGCGCCAGGCGCAGGTTGGCGTGGGAGATGGCTAGTTTGGCCGGCTGACGCACGAAGGCCGTGACGGTGTGGCCCTGCGCCAAGGCCTGGGTGACGAGTTGGCGGCCGGTACCGCCGGTGGCGCCGAAAATGAGGAGGTTCATAGGAGTGGTTGTTTTTTCTACAAATCACCCCTTGCTGCACTCTAATAAATAGAACAAAACCGTCAGCCCTTCCGGTGCGGCTCGGTGAGGTTTTGCATCACTTCCCGCGCCTGGTGCAGGTACTGGCGTGGCGAGAGGCCGGCAAACTCCCGGAAGCCCCGAATGTGGTGCGACTGGTCGGCGTAGTCGTGCTCAAAAGCCAGGTCGGAAAGCTTGTCGTAGCTCGCCGCCCGCAGCTCATGCAACGTGGCCTGAAACCGGCAAATGCGAGCAAATAGTTTGGGCGAAATGCCCACCTGCTCCTGAAAACGACGCTGCAAGCTGCGTTCTGACAATTGCGTTTCCTCCTGCAGTTCCCGCAGCGACACGCGGCCCTGTGTGGCCTGCAGCCGGGCCAAAGCGTGCTGCACTCCGGGCACCGCGGGCCGCGAAGTGGCCGCCACCCGCGCCAGCAGGTATGCCGACAGCTGCTCCAGCTGCTGCGGCAGAGTAGCATCGGGGTTCAAGTGGTGAGTGAGGGCGCGTGCGGGGTTATCCAGCAAGCCGATGTCCAGGCAGGAGTCGGTCAATTCATCGGCGCGCAGGTCGAAGAGGGCCGGGGCGGCGCTTGGGTGCAGGCAGGCGCCCACCATCCGAAACGGTCCGCCGATGTGCATGGTGCTGGCCTGCGTGGCTTGGCCGTGGAGCAGCACCGTGGGCCAGGTTTTGCCGGCGTGGTCCCGAATGCCGCCCGTTGCCTGCTGCCATATCAGGCCCGGGCAGCCGTCGGCGATGGTGGAAAACGACCGGGGCACTGGCTCCGCGCTTTCTAGGGTCCAGAAATGCTGCACGTAAGGCTGAAGCGGCGCGGGCGGGGCAATTTGCTGGAAGTGCATCACTAACTAAAGAAGTGGTCGGTGAAAATTGCTCAGCCCAAGCCGCAAGAGATGGCAAGCCGGAGGCTCACTGGTATCTGGCTGCCGCGTCACGGCTGGTTGCGCCTACGCTCATCGAAAATAAGCATTGGCGAGGAAAGTGGTAGCCTCACCGGTCCCGAAGAGGCTCACATCCTATGGCATTCAACCTATGCCGTCATGGCTTCGACGGCCCGGCCCACCTTCATGCCCTGTGCGGTAAAATGGGCCAGCGCCATGATGGTGAGCATGGGGTTGACGCCGCTGCATGCCGGGAAGGCCGAGCCGTCGGCCACGAACAGATTCTTGACTTCCACGGTTTCGCCGTTGTTTTTGAGCGGGTGGGTGGCGGGGTCGCCGCCCATGCGACAGGTGCTCATTTGGTGGGCGCTGTAGAGGCCAAAGTGGTTGGGCTTCCAGCTCAGGTGGGGCAGCTTGTCGAGTACTTCCGGGTTTTGAAGCGTGCCGCCCTGGGCGTGCAGCGTGGGCAAGGTGCCATGGGGCAAATACACCGATTGGGCCCCCGCAGCCACGTGAATTTGCGCGGCGGCCCGCACGCCTTCCAGCATGTTGCTGCGGTCGAAGTCTGAGAGCGTGTAATCAATTAAGGGCGCCCCGTTTTTGTCGATGGTCACGCGGCCTCCGTCGCGGTCGCGGGTGAGGACGATGAAGGAGCCCAGGTGGCTGGCGTCGCGCAGCAGCTCGTGGTGCTGCTTGCCCGAGAGCCAGGGCAGCACCATGCTCAGCAGGCCGGGGTGGGTGGGCGGCGTTTCGAGCTTAGCGCCGAAGTTGGTGCCGTGCAGCATGGTGTAGGTGTCGTTTACCACGCTCATGCTGGGACCGTGCCAGGAGTTCATGGGGTGCGGGTAGCGGGCGCCCACCACTACGGTGGGATGCAGGTGCAGGTGGCGGCCCAGGTGCGGGTGCTTCAGGCCGGAGCGCAGCAGCAGGGCGGGCGTCTGGATGGCGCCGCCGGCCACCACCACGCGCTTGGCCCGCACGATGATGTTGACGCGGTGGCCGTCCTCGGTGGTGTGCACGGCTTCAGCGCCGGTGACGCGGCCGTTGGCGATGGTCACGCGGTCAACTTTAGTGTCGGCCAGAATGCGGGCGCCGTGCTCAAAAGCGGTGAGCAAATACGTGTTCAGCGTGCCTTGCTTGATGCCGTGGGCGTCGCCCAGCGTGGTGTAGCCCAGGCTGCGGAAGTGACTGTCCGAATCGGTGAGGCCTTTTTCGTTGCGCGGAATCAGCTTCACTTCCTGGCCCAGCTTGGTCGAGCCGTCCCAGAGGGCCTGGTTTTGGCCGTTGTGGCGCGTGTGGTTGGTGTTCACGCCGATGGTGCGGGCCACGGCGTTGAGGCTTTCCTTGAATGCGAGGGTGGTGAACTGCGGCGCGTCGTGCTCCCGGGCCCACTCTTGCAGCACGTAGTCGGGGGTGCGGAACGAGCCGGCCCAGTTCACGGTGGTGCCACCGCCCAAACAAGAACCGGCCAGAATGCCAATGCTGCCGTCCTGCGTGCAGAGCGTGCCTTTGGCGTCGTAGAGCTTGCCCAGCATGTCCACTTCGCGCTGGGTGAAGTCGCAGCCGTGGCAGTAGGGGCCTTTTTCAAGCACCAGCACGTCGTGCCCGGCCTGGGCCAGCTCGCCGGCCACCACGCCGCCGCCCGCGCCGCTGCCAATTACCAGCACGTCGCACTCGTACACCGTGTCGCGGGTGGGTTGCAGGGTATGGATGGGCTTGGGCGTGTCCACGGGCTTTTCGTCGGGCCCAGGGTAGCCGAGGCGGCCCCAGGCGGCGGGCACTTCGGCCATGCTGCCGCCGTAGTAGAGCAGCGTGCACAGCTTGCGCAGCGCCTGGAAGCCTTTGCGGAGCTGCGGCACGTTGGAGGCGGCCCAGCTTTGGAGCAGCTGCTCGCGTTGCGCGGCCTCGAGCTTGCGGAAGGGCTTCAGCGGCCCAAACCAGGTGAGGCCCAGCAGTGGCTTCTCCAGCAAGTCCAGCAGCTGCCCAAACTCAGCCTGTGCGCCCTGCGGCTGCTCCTGAATGGCGGCTTCCAGCTTTTCCAGGTTCACGCCCGCCGAGCCGGGAGGGCTGCCGTCGGGCAGGGCGGGAATGATAGTGTCGGCTAAGGCTTGAAGGACAGCAGAACGAGCGGGGGTAAGCGAGAACATGGCGCGGGAATTTTGGGTGGTAAAAGGTAAGGAATTTTCCGCAAAGTGTTAGGCGTGCCGAGTAGTTTAGGGTAAGTAAGCGCGTATGTCGTTCGTCATGCAGAGCGCGGCGAAGCCTCTGGCGTGCGCAGTCTCGCAGGACCTCACCCCCTGCCCCTTTCCCCAGGAGAGGGGAGCCACGGCGGCGCAGCCGTAGCGCGGACTTTTAGTCCGCGTCTTGATTGGGATGACCGCGGGCCACTCGCGGACTAAAAGTCCGCGCTACAGCTCGTCAGGCCTTCTCTCCGCGGGGGAGGGGTCGGGGGGGAGGTCCCGCGGGAGTAAAATGCCACGTTGCCCGCTACATCCTCATTTGCTCCGACCTTTGCCCGCTCGCAATACCCGCTGCTTATGCCACGCCTCATCCAAACGCCCGAAACCACGTACCGCGTCCACTTCCAGGACTGCGACATGCTGGGCCACCTCAACAACGCCCGCTACCTCGATTATTTCCTCAACGCCCGCGAAGACCACACTTCCGAGCACTACGCCCTGAACATGGGTGAGCTGGCCCGTGAGCAAAACGCGGCCTGGGTCATCACCAAGCACCACATCAGCTACCTCAAGCCGGCCCGGCAGGGCGCCAAAGTGCGCATTCTCAGTCAGCTTATTCACTTCGACAACTCCAACTTGGTGCTGGAAATGCAGATGCGCAGCGAAGACGGCAGCCGCCTGCTGGCCCTGCTGTGGTCGGAAATGACCTACGTGACCATGCCCGCCGGCACCCGCACCGACCACGCCAACGCCATGATGGACCTGCTCGATGAGGTCGACGTAGACACCATCGACTACGACCCCGACGGGTTTGACGAGCGGGTGAAGCAGGTGCGCCGCGAGCTGAAAAACCAGCGCCGCAACGCCGGGGCAGACGAATGACGAATAAGAAAAGCCGATACCAGTCATTGCGAGCGCAGCACGGCAATCCGTCCTGTTCTCAGCGACTAGTCCCCACGATGTGAAAAGCCCCGGCACTGCGCAGTGCCGGGGCTTTTTTATGAGTTTGTCACGACTTTGGGGCTGGTCGCACAGAGAGGACGGATTGCCGCGCTGCGCTCGCAATGACGGGTGGGCGCTACCGCTGGGCCCAGGTGTTGTCGTTGGGCGTCGCGTCCATGAAGATGCCGCCTTGCAGCGTGACCGATTTAGCGGCTTTGGGCAGGGTGATGGTGGCTTGGCGCTGGTTGGCCTGCCACACGGCGGGCGACTGGTGCAGGGTGGCTTTGGTGCCGTCGGTGTATTCCACGGCCACGTCGAAGGGCACGGCGAAGCCGCCGATGTTCTGGACGGTGACGGTGGTGCCCGTCACGGGGGCCACGGCCAGGTCGATGTAGTGGTTGGTGAAAAACCAGTTGTTGAAAAACCAGGTTAGGTCCTGGCCGGCGGTGTTGCTGAAGGAGTTGAAGTAGTCCCACGGAATGGGGTGCTTGCCGTGCCAACGGTCCATGAAGGCGTGCAAGCACTGCTTGAACAGGTTGTCGCCGAGCATGTCCTTCAGCGCGAAGTAGCTGAGCGAGGGCTTGCCGTAGGCGTTATTGCCGTAGCCGGCGCGCAACTCATAGCTGGGCGTGATGATGGGCAGGTCCTGAGCCGTGGAGGGGTCGTTAATCCAGCGGTTCACCCGGAACTGCTTGTAGAGCTCCTCGGCCGCGGCGCCGCGCTCGCTCCGGCCAATGAGCAACTCAAACGTGGTGGCCCAGCCTTCGTCCATGTAGGCGTAGCGGCTCTCGTTGATGCCCATGTAGAAGGGAAACCAGGTGTGGGCAATTTCATGGTCCTGCACAAACTGGGCGAACACGGGGTCGCGCTGCGGGCTGTCGTTCACCATCATGGGGTATTCCATGTCGGCAAAGCCCTGGAAGGCCGTCATTTTGGGGAAGGGATAGGCAACGCCGGGCCAGTTCTTGGGGTTCGAAAACCAGCCCAGCGCGTACTGGCCGTGTTTGACGGACTCGCGGAAGCCGACGGTGGAGTCGGCGTAGGCGGCTTGCATGCTGGCGCGGCGCTTGGTTTTGGCGTCCACTACCACGCTGGCGGCGTCCCAGACGTAGTGGTCGCTGAGGCCCACGGTTACGTCGGAAATGTCTTTGGCGGTCCAGACCCAGGTGTTCATGGGCTGCTGGGCGGTGATGCTTTTCTTGGCCAGGTCGGCGGCGGTGGCCACCCGAATAACTTTGTCGCTGGTGAGGGACTGCTTGAGGCGCTTGGCGGCGGCTTTCTGCAGGACCTGGTCGGGGTTTTGGAGCGTGCCGGTGGCCCACACAATGAAGTTGGCCGGCGCTTTCACGCGCAGGGTGTAGTCGTTGAAATCGTTGTAAAACTCTTTGCTGTCGACGAAGGGAATCCGGTCCCAGCCGGCGTAGTCGTCGTAGACGGCGATGCGGGGGTAGAAGTAGGCCAGGAAGTAGGAGGTGGGGTCAATCATGCCCTCTCGGCCGCTTT
Organism: Hymenobacter sp.; assembly: GCF_036388155.1. NCBI lineage: Bacteria > Pseudomonadati > Bacteroidota > Cytophagia > Cytophagales > Hymenobacteraceae > Hymenobacter > Hymenobacter sp. Next base: position 54,633 of record NZ_DASVSI010000070.1, read on the forward strand.
CCACCGAGATGGGGTAGTGCCAGGCAATGGCGAACTTGACCGAGTCGCGCGGGGCCAGCGGCTTGGGCAGGCGCACGCCTTGAATGGTGCCCAGGCCCAGGTTGGGCGGGAGGGGGCGCGTCTGGCCAGCCACGGCCAAGGTGTCGATGACGAGGCCGGTGGTGAGGTAATCGGGCGAGGCGTCGCCGTCGCGCGACACGCCGGGCCGGTGAATGTTCATGATGAGGCGCAGCACCACTTGGCGCAGCGTGTCGGGGCTGTTGTTGAAGTAGGTGATGGTTTCGCGGCCCCGGATGTCGCGGGCGGGCGGCGCGGCGGTCACGGTGATGTCGTAGCGGGCGCGGTTTTGCCAGTATTTGGGGCCGGGCTTGCCGTCGGGCGAGCGGGTGCCTTTGGCGTAGGCCTGCTGGATGTCGCGCGGCATGTAAAGGGCCTGCTGCGCGGCGGCGGGGGCAGTGAGGCCAGTCAGAAGCAATAGGGCAAGGAAAATTCGAATCATAGGAAGCACAGACGGGGAAGGGTTGGGAGGCGTTGCAGCGAGTAGCAGCAAAAGTAAGCCCCGCTCCGGTCCGGTCCGACCGCCCTAGGCGGTCCGACCGGTTCTCGCCTCATCCTCATAAGCCGATTTAGCGGCAACCGGTCGGACCGCCTAGGGCGGTCGGACCGGCCGGGACTTGGGGTAGCGCCCAGCTTCTTCGGGTTGGCGGGCGTAAATTTCGGGCCTTAGCTATTTGATATGACGTTTTTTGATAGGGAAATACTAGGCTTGAAGTGGAAAATACTAGCGCTTAGAGATGAAGTGATGACCGAGCGGCGCGGCCTCGCTACGCTGCTCGTGTGGCTGTGGCTGCTGGCTCCGGCGGCGGCCCAAACCGCCCCGCCGCCCGTGGCCGCCCCGGCCGACTCGACGGCGCTGGACACCGTGGTGCGCGATGATTCCTACCGCCTGGAAGTGGGCTACACCACCCTCAGCGGCATTTCGGGCCAGGTGCGGCAGGTGTTCGACACGCGCGGACTGGCCGAGGAGCTGCCTGATGTGGTGGAAAACCTCAAGGCCATTCAGTTCACCGTGAAGCAGAAGGGCGAGGTGGTCGACATTAAGCAGCTGCAAATGTGCCAGCTGATGCTGGGCACCATTCAGAACCAGCTGGCCGAGTGGCGGGCGGCGCTGGGCGTGGCCAACAAGCAGCTGGCTGCCATGCAAGTGCGCCTCAGGAGCCTGCCCGCGCCACCCGCCCGCGCCCTCAACCCCAACGCCACCGCCCTGGCGCTGGAACGTTCCGACTCGGCGCTGCAGGCCCGGCAGCAGCGCATTGGGGGCTTGCTTGCCAAGCGCTTTATGAAGGTGAAGCAGCTGCAGACCCTGGTAGCGGCCAGCTACATCCAGGGCATGGAGCTGCAGGACGAAGTGGGCGACCAGATGCGGCGCTTTGGGCGCGCCAATGTGAAGGCCAACTACCCGCCGCTGTGGGAGGCGCGCTCCATTCCCACGGCCCCGGCCCACCCCGATGCCGCCAAAGCCGGGAAGTACCGGCGCGAAATCGTCGGCTTTTACTTCGCTAATAACTGGGACAACTGGGCCTACATGGTCTTGATTGGGCTGGGGTTCTACGCCTGGGTCACGGTTAACTACCGCCGGGCGAAGGCCCAGAACCTGGTGATGGAGGAGCCGTTCAGCTACTTGCGGCCGGGGCCGGTGGCGGCCACGCTGGTGGTGATGTTCAGCCTGGCGCCGGCGCTGGAGCTGCACCCGCCGCCCATTTACCTGGCGCTGCTGCAGCTGTTGCTGCTGGTGGCCCTCACGGCGGTGTTTGCGCGGAGCTGGCCGCGGCGGCTGTTTCTGTATTGGCTGGGGCTGGTGGGGTTTTTTGTGTGGCTGAGCCTGACCAACGCCCGGGCCGATAGCGGCTTGTGGGCTCGGTGGGGGCTGCTGGGGCTCAACGCGCTGGCCGTGGGCGTGGGAACTTTCCTGCTGTGGCGCCTGCGCGAGACCCTGGAGAAGCTGCGGTTTCTGGTGCCGGTGGCGGGGCTGTTTGTGGCGCTGAATGGCCTGGCGGTGGTGTGCAACGTGGTGGGGCGGCTGAGCCTGGCGAAGATGTTCAGCACGGCGGCCATTTTTGGGCTGACGCAGGCCATTGGGCTGGCGGTGTTCATTCAGGTGTTCACGGAGGCGTTTCACTTGCAGATGCTGTGCAGCCGGGGCAGCGAAGGCGGCGTGGCCAGCTTCGACTACGCCAAGATTGAGCCGCAGCTGATGCGCCTGCTCACGGTGCTGGCGGGGGCGCTGTGGCTGGTGGTGTTCACGTCGAACCTGAACCTGTACGGGGTCATTTACGGCGTTTTTGAGCATTTTCTGACGGCGCCGCGGGTGCTGGGCAGCACGGAGTTTACCTACGGCAATATTCTGCTGTTCTTCGTGATTCTCTACGTTTCGGCGCAGCTGCAGCGGTACATCGGCTACTTTTTTGGGGAGGTGGGCGACGACGACAGCTCGGACTCGCGGCGGCGCGGGTCGTGGCTGGTGGCGCTGCGGCTGCTGCTGGTGCTGGTGGGCTTTGCGCTGGCCACGGCGGCCACGGGCTTGCCGCTGAGCAAGATTGCCATCGTGTTTGGGGCGCTGAGCGTGGGCATTGGCCTGGGCTTGCAGAGCATTGTGAACAACCTGGTGTCGGGCATTATCCTGATTTTTGAGCGGCCGTTTCACGTGGGCGACTTCATTGAGGTGGCGGGGAAGTCGGGGCGGGTGCAGGACATCGGCATTCGGTCGAGCAAGCTGGTGTCGGCGACGGGCTCCGAAATCATCCTGCCCAACGGCGACCTGCTCTCGCAGCACGTCATCAACTGGACGCGGACGAATGACCACATCCGGGTGGATTTGGCCCTGAAAATGACGGCCGGCAACCCCGAAACCGACTTGCAGGCCGACCTGCAAACGGCCCGCGAGCTGATTCAGGAGGAAATCAGCAGCAGCCCCTACACGCTCCACCTGCACCCGGCCGAGGTGCTGCTCAGCGGCATCAACGGGCAGGTGTACGAGCTGAAGGTGCTGTTCTGGATTACCAACATCCGGCAGGAGCAGCTGACGAAAAGCGAGCTGCTGGCGGGGATTTACCGGCGGTTTCAGGCCAAGGGCTTGCAGCTGGGGTAGGACTTCTTACTAGACCGTCGGGCAGCGCGCCGCATCTTGCATGGAACGTCATGCAGCGTGCAGCGAAGCATCTTGCGTGGAACGTCATGCAGAGCGTAGCGAAGCATCTCGCGTGTGGTAGTAAACCAATCGTCGAAAAGAATTACTGGTGGCACGCGAGATGCTTCGCTGCGCTCTGCATGACGGGCTGATAGTGCAGGGCGGGCTGATAGTGCAGGGCGGGCTGGTGGTGCGTGACGGGCTGGGCTCTGCATGACGGGCTGGTGGTGTGTGACGGGCTGGTGGCGCGGGACGGGCTGGTGGCGCTGTGGGGATGAGGAGGAGTGAGGGGGTGGGCTGGTGTTGGAAATGAGATGTTTCGGGTACCGCCGAGGAACAAAATATGCCGGTTGCGGAACGGAATATGGGCGGCGCGGAGCGGCGTATGCGCCGCGTGGAACGGAATAGGAGCCGGACTGCGGGGGCGAGGGGCGGGCCGAAATGGGCGAGGAGGGAGCGGGAATGGCTTATTGGGGGGCCGGAGGCGAGGTGGAGGGGGCGGAAATGGCGGAAGGGCGGCCTGGGGCGCGGGTGGCCGGGGCGGGAGCGAGCACGGGGGCGGCGGGGGTGAAAGTGGGGGGCTGGGGAGGGCTTGGTTTTGCACTTTTCTTCTATCGGGGAGGTGCCGGGAAGATGTAGGAATATGGATGAGTTTATCGGCCTACATTTGGGCCAACCTAATCACAACAGTCTACCCCTGAACGGTATGAAAACCCTCCCGATGTCGCAGAGCGACCTGGCGCTGCTATTGCCTTTGGCCTGGCAGAACTACCTCGATAACCAGCCCACGTTTGGGGAATACAAGACGAGCTACACGGCGGCCCTGGCGGCGGCGGCCCTGGCGCGGCTGAAGGCGGCGGAGGCGCTGCCCGACGAGGCGGCGCGCGACGCGGCGGCGGAAATGACGCGGGGCGAGCTGGTGGAGCAGGGGCGCGAGTTTCTGGAGGTGTGGCAGCAGCTGGAGGGCTACATTGAGGGGGCGTTTCCGACGCCGACGGGCTACAAGGCGATGCGCGAGGCGGCGGGCTACGGCAGCTACGAGCGGGCGGCGAACCGCGACTGGCCGGCGATGACGGCGCTGGTGAACTCGGCGGTGGGCTTTGTGGCGGCGCAAAAGGCGGAGCTGGAGGGGGCGGGCGAGATGCCCCCGGCGTTTGCGGCGCGGCTGGCGGCGGAAGGGGCCGATGTGCAGCTGCTGATTGGGCGGTTTAACCAGGAGCGGGCGGCGGCGCAGCAGGGCACGGGCGCGCGGGGCACGGCGCTGCTGGATTGCTACGAGGAGTTTGTGAAGATGGGGCGCGACGGGCAGCGCATTTTCCTGCGGCAGCCGGAGGTGGCGCGGCTGTTTCAGACGGAGTACTTGCTGAGCATTGTGCGGGGCGCGGGGCAGGCGGGGGTGCGCGGGACGCTGACGCTGGCCGATGGGGCGCCGGCGGCGGGGGTGACGGTGGAGGTGACGGGGCCGAAACCGGGGGCGACGGTGAGCGACGCGGACGGGCGGTTTGCGCTGGCGGTGTCGGCGGGGGACTACGCGGTGGCGTTTAGCGGGGCCGGGTACGTGCGGCAGGAGCTAGCGGTGACGGTGGAGGCGGGGGTGAAGAAGCGGGTGGATGGGGTGATGGGGAAAAGTATATAAGAGGGCTACCTTTCCTCAAATTGCAAATAATACAAAGCCGTAATGGATTTAGTAATCACACGTACCGTTTATAAAGTAAGCGACTTTTTGTCCTGGCAGCGCTCTAAATCATTGGTTCTAAGCCCAAGCTTTCAAAGGCGTGCTGTTTGGCCGGCCGCAGCTAAATCATTCTTGCTTGATACTGTCCTTCAAGGTTTGCCAATGCCAATTATTTTTCTGCGAGAGCAGACCAATTTGGACACATTAGAGCCTTATCGTGAGGTTGTAGATGGTCAACAAAGGCTTCGAACCTTGCTTACATATATTGCTCCAGAGCATCTCAAAGACTATAATGAGATAACGGATTTTTTTACAATTAAAAAAAATCACAACGAAACCCTGGCGAATAAGGCTTTTAGTCAGCTGCCAAATGACATAAAGCGTAAAATTTTGTCCTACGAATTTAGCGTTCATGTACTGCCTCCTGAAACTGAGGATAGGGAAGTGCTGCAAATTTTTGCAAGGATGAATGCCACTGGTATAAAATTAAATAATCAAGAATTAAGAAATGCCAAGTTCTTTGGTGTTTTTAAAACGCTAGTCTATAACCTTGCTTACAGCCAATTGAGCCGTTGGCGTGAGTGGAAGATTTTTTCTGAGGGAGAAATTGCTCGTATGAGTGAAGTCGAAGAAACTAGTGATTTGATAATGACAATGCTCTCAGGTGTGAGAGGTAAAACGCAAAGTGGACTTGATAATACTTATCAAAAATATGATAATGAGTTTGCGGATTCAGAGGAAATAGCTAGAAGATTTTATATAACTATGGACACTATAAGTGATACTATTGGAGATAAAATATATTCTACTGCCCTATCAAGAAGGCCGGTATTTCATACTCTGTTTAGCTTTTACTACGATTTGCTATTCGGACTAAATAGCGGTTTAGACAAGGCTGCTGCGAAGCCGTTTCCCAAAAAAGCAGCAGTAGCTGTTTTAGAAGTTGCAACTGCAATTGTCCAAGAAAATGTTCTTGACGAGGAAATTGCAAAAGTTTTACGGAGTGATACAACCAGTAATCAAAGCAGAACCACTAGGCTTGTCTTTTTTCAGAGTAAATACGCCGATGCCTAAGAAAAGCAAGCAACTGTCTATACAGTTAAGAAGTCGTTATAGAACTCTTGAATCAACACAAAAGGGCATTGAAGACCTTACTAGAAGGCGCCTAGTCACACAGCGGGCAGCCCAGTTGATGTATGAGTCACTTTTTTTGAGTGCCCATGTTGCAATAGAAGGATTTATTGAACAATTATTTCTAGGTCATCTCATTGACAAGGCAAGTGCAAAATGCTTAGTCTCTGATGTGTATAATATTAAACCAAGAGTACTTATTCGTTCTGCACAAATTGCCCGTGAAATGGTTACCGGTGCTGGTAAGCGGTACATAGATTGGATTCCTTATGATAAGACAATTGAAATAGCTAAAATATATTTCAGAAACGGCATGCCATTCGATGAGCTTACAGTAATTGAAAAGAAGCATTTGGAGAAGTGTCATATTATAAGAAATGCAATAGCCCACAAAAGCCGGCATAGCCTCAAGTTATTTGAGAGAAAGGTTTTAGGTGATAATAGGTACCCACCTAGAGAAAGGACTCCAAGTGGTTATTTAAGCGCAATTATTAGAGTTACACCTACGCAAACCAGATTTTCGGTTTATTTAGCTCAATTGGCACAAATTGCTCACAAACTAGCCGCGTAGAATAAAGAGTGGCATAATGGAAAGCCCCGCCTAGTCACCTAAGCGGGGCTTTTGTGTCTCTAGTTGCTTCGGTTACAGGAGGACGGGGCGGCTGGGGACGGGGGAGGTGCTGGTGGGGTGAATCTGGGAGTGGGCTGGGGGAAATGCCGCTACCTTGCGGGGACTTATGCGGAAGCTGGTTTCATTTGAGCAGGGGCGGGGTTGGGGGTTGGCTTTTGGGTTGTTACTGGTGCTCCTCACCGCCTGCCAAAAGCCGGATGACGTGGTGGTGGGCTTCCGGGGGCGGGAGCTGCACCGCACGCTGGTGCAGGTGGCGCAGGGGGAGCTGGCGCCGCGCATGCGCGACGACGACTACATCGTGGTGCCCGACATGGCCATGCTCAGCGCGGTGGTGTATTCGGGGGTGAAAGCGCCGGGCAACCGGCCCGACTACCGGCAGGATACGGCGAAGTACGCGGTGGAGCGGCGCGAGCTGGCCCGGCGCGGCTGGCGGCCTTTCGTCTTTCGCTACCCGCTGGTGCCGGCGCCGGGCCAGCGCATGGCGGGCGGCCTGGTGTACGATGCGTGGGTGCAGGCCCTGCCCGGCGCCCGGCCGCTGGCGGTGCTGGTGTTCCGGGGGACCAACTACCAGGAGTTTGCCGACTGGGTGGCCAACACGCGGCCCCTCACCAACCGGCCGGGGCTGTGGGACCAGTACGAGCAGGCCCGGACGCTCACGCCGGTGCTGGTGGCCAAGCTGGATTCGGCCTACGGGCCCCGGCTGCGCATTTTCGCGGCGGGGCACTCGCTGGGCGGCGGGCTAGCGCAGCACGCGGGCTACACCAGCCCGCGCATCGAAAAGGTGTTTGCCTTCAACTCCTCGCCGCTGACGGGCTACTTCGACGTGGCCAAAAAGGACCGGCTGCACCACGGCAGCCTGCGCCGCACCTACCTGGTGTACGAGAGCTACGAGGCGCTGACGCTGTTTCGCTACGTGCCGGTTTACCTCAACCGCTTTGCCAAGGACGTGGACATTATTGTGGTGCGCTACAATTTCACCACTGGGCTGGATTCGCCCTCGCCGTTTCGGCAGCACGAGATGCAGCGGCTGGTGGCGGGGCTGCGGGGCAGGCAGTAGGGGGCGTGGGGAAGGCCCGGTGTGGCCGCCGCGGCAAAAGAAGAACCTGCGGCGGCGCAGGCGGCGCTGGTGGCGGGTTTTTGGCCAATTAGCGGCTCGGTTTATTTTTTAAGGGAAGGCACTGCCCGCTGCGTTTTGGAGTGACGGCGAGGGGCATTTGGCGTGGATAACCTGCGCGCTTTTTGCCCGTACTAGCGTGCAGCTTGCGGTGCAAGACTGCACCACTTGGCGAGACTATCGGTCGCGCCGTTATTTTGTGTATGATTCACATTGTTTACATGAGCCGCGCCGTGCATCCCCTCTCCGACAAGGACCTGCAGGCGCTGCTGGACCAATGCCGCCGCGACAACGCTGAGCGCCACGTGACGGGGGTGCTGTTTTATAGCCACGGCAAAATTGCCCAGCTCATCGAGGGCGAAGCCCACATTCTGGAACCGTTGTTTGAGGTGATATCCCGCGATGGCCGCCACTCCAACGTGGTCAAGCTCATCGACAAACCCATTGCGACCCGCAGCTTTGCGGAATGGTCCATGGCCTTTCACCCGCTGGAAGCGGCCGGTTTTGAAACCTTGGAAGGGTTTCTGCGGCCCGACCACCTGCCCGAAACGCCCAGCACCATGAGCATTGCCGACGCTACGTTAGTGGACCTGGTGCGGCTGGCCGTGTTTGGCCCCGGCGCAACTCCTGCGGCGCCCGAACCCGCTCATGCGTAGCACACATGGCACAAACGGGGCAACCAACGCGTTGGGGCGGCACAGAGGGTGCAGGAGCTGCGGCGCCCACCTTTTTTTCGGGAGCAATCATGCGTGAGGAGCACCTTCAGGACATTTTGCGGCACATGCCCGCCGGCGTGGCCACGTTGCAAGGCCCCGAGCTGCGCATCGGCTTCGTGAACGAGCCCATGCGTGCCGTTTTGGGAAACGGAGCCACGGAAGGACAGACCGTGGCCGAAAACCCGGGCGCCATTCCCACCGATTTGCTGGAGGTGATGGGGCAGGTGTACGAGTCGGGGCGGCCCTACGTGGCCAAAGCCTACCGCCTGCCGTTGCTTGTGGCCGGCCAAGAAGCGCCCACGCCGCATTACTTCGACATTGCCCTGGAGCCCGTGCGCGAAGGCGGCGGCCCGGTGAGCGGCCTGCTGCTTTTTGCCGTGGACGTGACCATGCAGGAAGAGGCCCGGCAGCGCGCCCACGAGCTGGCCATCGAAACCCGACGCCTCGACACGCGCCTGCGGGTGCTGACCGAAACGGTGCCCCAAATCACCTTCACCATCGACGCCGAAGGCAAGCACGAGTACGTGAGCCCGCAGTGGTACTACTTCACGGGCCAGCCGCCCACGGCCGACCTCGCCGCCATTTGGCCCCTGCTCATTCACCCCGACGACCGGCTGCGCGTGCTGTACCAATCCGAAACGGCCCGCACGGCCGGCATCGGCTGGAACTACGAGTACCGCCTGCGCCGCCACGACGGCCAGTACCGCTGGATGCTGAGCCGCGCCCTGCCCGAGCTGCACGCGCCCAACAAGCCGGTGTTTTGGCACGGTGCCCTTACCGAAATTCACGACCAGCGCGAGCTGGCCGAAGCCCTGCGCCGGGGCGAGGCGGAGTTGCGTTTCCTGGCCGACAGCATTCCCGAGCTTATCTGGACGGCCACGGCCGAGGGCTTCATCGACTACTACAACCAGTACACCGGCGACTACACCGGCCTGACCACGGAAGAGTTGGGCCCCACCGGCTGGATTGCCCTGCTCGACCCCAGCGAGCAAGCCGGCGCGGCCCGCCGCTGGGTGCAAAGCATTGCCACCGGCGCGCCCTACGAAGGCCTGTTCCGGATGCGCCGGCACGACGGGCGCTACCGCTGGCACATCATCCGGGCGCGGCAGCTGGCCGATGCGCGCGGCCCCCGCTGGTTTGGCGCCTGCACCGACGTCGACGACCAGCACCGCCTGCGCGAAGTGCTGCAAACCCAGTACGACGAGCTGGCCCGCACCAACCGCGACCTCGACACCTTCGTGTACACGGCTTCGCACGACCTCAAGCAGCCCCTGCTCAACCTGCGCGGCCTGTTTGACGAGCTGCGGCGCACCGCTTCCTTCAGCGACCCGCAGGAAGGACAGATTGTGAAGATGGTAGACGAGGCCCTGCGCCAGCTCGACCTCACGCTGCAAGACCTGGCCGCCACTGTGCAAGACCAGCGGGGCCTGTCGGCGCCGAACGAGTCGCTGGATTTGCGCAGCGTGGCCGACGAGGTGCTGCTGGGCCTGCGTTCGCAGGTGCAGGAGTCGGAAGCCACCGTAGAGCTGGACTTTACCGCCGCGCCCACGCTCACCTACGGCCGGGCCAACCTGCGCTCCATTCTGCACAACCTGCTCAGCAACGCCCTCAAGTTTGCGCATCCCGACCGGCCGCCGCACGTGGTGATGCGCAGCACCTTGGCCGGGCCCGACAAGCCCGTGCTCACGGTGCAGGACAACGGCCTGGGCATGAACCTGGCAGACGGGCCCGCGCAGCCTTTCCAGCCCTTTGCGCGCCAGCACCCGGAAATTCCCGGCGCCGGCGTGGGCATGTACCTGGTGCAGCGCATCATCACCAGCCGCGGCGGCCATTTGGAAGTGGACAGCAAGGTGGGCGAAGGCACCACGTTTACCGTGAACTGGTTCGAGGCCTAAGGGGATGTTTTATTAACTAACTGCGCCACGGGGCGTAAAGGAAAGGGCCGGAAATACATCCGGCCCTTTCCTTTACCGCACTACCGATGAGCATTTTCAGCAGCGACAAACTCAAGGGCAAGAAAATTGCCATCATTGCCACCGACGGCTTCGAACAAGCCGAACTCGACGAACCCAAAAAATACCTGGAGGGCGAGAGCGCCGAAACGCACGTCATCTCGCTGAAAAGCGGCTCCATTAAGGGCTGGGACGGTCCGGCCAAAGACTGGGGCAGCAAGGTCAACGTCGACAAAGTCATCACCGAAGTAAAGCCCGCCGACTACGATGCCCTGGTGCTGCCCGGCGGCCAAATGAACCCCGATATCCTGCGCATGGACCAGGACGTGGTGACGTTCGTGCGGGAGTTTGCCGCCAGCGGCAAGGTGGTGGCCGCCATCTGCCACGGCCCCTGGCTGCTGGTGGAGTCGGGCGTGGCCCGCGGCAAACGCGTAACCAGCTGGCCCAGCCTGCAAACCGACCTGCGCAACGCCGGCGCCCACTGGGAAGACTCCGAGGTGGTAACCGACCACGGCCTCATCACCAGCCGCAAGCCCGACGACATTCCCGCCTTCAACAAGAAAATCGTGGAAGAAATGCTAGAGCCCCAGCACGGCGGCAACAGCTAGAGGTTGATAACAAGGCGCCCGGCCGAGCTTGTCTGTCATTGCGAGCGCAGCGACGCAATCCGTCCTCTCCGTGCGACAAGCTTTTAGATGTGACCAATTAAATTTTCTAGGTCAGCTATTGTTGAAAAAAGCCCCGACTCTGTTCTGAGTCGGGGCTTTTATTATTAAGTGTGCCACATTTCATTGGCTGGTCGCACGGAGAGGACGGATTGCGTCGCTGCGCTCGCAATGACAGCTCGGCCTTTTCTTGCGAGTATAATATTAATTCTGGTTCATAATCCAGGCGCGGATGTCGGCTTGGGCGTCGGGTGAGTAAGGTGCGGGGGCTTCGGCCTTTGACAGCTGGAGGGCGTGGGTAAGGCCCGGCAAGCGCAGCTCCGACACTTTGGGGTTGTTGCGCAGGCCCTTTTTCAACAGGTTCAGGTTTTGGACGGCATCCATTTCGGCGTCGTCTTCGCCTTGCAGTAGCAGCACGGGGCACTGCACCTGGGGCAGGCTGGCCTGCGGGTCGAAAGCCAGGTAGCTGCGGTAGGCGGGCGAGGTGAGCAGGGTCACGCTGGCCTGCAAGTCGGCCGGGGCGATGCTGGGGTAGCGCTGACGCAGCATGTTGCCCAGAATGGCTTGGGCCTGGCTGTTGTCGGGCGTCTGACGCACGATTTCGAGCATGGCGCGCTGGTGCTTCACGAGGTTTTCTTCGTCGCGGCGCATGGCGGCTTTTTGGCGCAGGCGCTGCTGGTCGAGGTAGGTCTGCACCTGGGCGGCGTTGGAGCCGCGGGTGCGCATTTTGGCGGCTTCCTGCTCAGCGGCCAGCAGGTCGAGGCGGTATTTGCGCTGGCGTTGGGCATCGGTCGAGTCCTGGCCGAGCACCTTGCCGTACATGGCCGGCTGGCTGGCCAGCAGCTCCTTGCCCGAAAGGCCGGCTGCTGCCAATGCCACCACGAAGTTGGGGGCCAGCGGCTGGGAACCGGCCAGCAGCGCCACGTTGCCGCCTTCGCCGTGGCCGATGAGCCCGAGGCGAGTGGCGTCCAGCTGCGGCCGGGTGCGCAGGTAATTGAGGGCCGCAATGGCGTCAGCCGAGCGTTCGGCCAAGGTTGCGGTGTTGGCCGAACCTTCGGAGCCGCCTTGGCCCCGGTTGTTGAGGCGCAGCACGGCCACGCCCTGGCTCACCAAGTAGTCGGCCAAGGTGCTGAGCAACTGGTAATCAGCCGAGGCGGAATTGCGGGAATCGGTGCCACGCTCGGGCAGCAGCACGGCGGCCGGAAACGGGCCGGGGCCGACGGGCAGGCGCAAGGTGCCGTTGAGGCGCACCCCGCCGGCGGGCGAAGTAACGGCGACGGCTTCCACGCGGTCGAGCGGTTTGGCCGCCGCCGTGAAAGAACCGAGGATGCAGAAAAAGGCGAGTGCAGAGAAGAGGTGGCGCATGATGAAGTTGAACGACGGGGACGAAAAGTTGCTTTCCGTTGGGTACGGCTGGAACCGATGCTCAAAATTCATCTGCTGCTCTGGGCGTTTCTGATTTATAAGCCGAACCGCGGAATTTAGTCGGCTTGCAGCATAAATTACAAGGTGAATGGAATGGCTGCTTTCTCAAAATGGGTCTGAGTCTCATATCGGGAATGATTTGGATTTCAGCCCGCAGCTACGACAACAGACCAATAAGCAGATTGCCTTGCTGGTGAAATAAACCCCACATCACTGCATCGAAGGCCAATAAGAAACCCCCTTGAACCCACAGCGAACGGCCAAAACCCATGAGACGCTCGGGGCGCAACGGCGTGGCAAGGCTTTGGGCCCGCAGGTAGAAGCCGGTCATGACATAGGCTGCGTCCAGCCCGGTGTTCAGTAAAAACAGGTTCTCGTTGAAGCGTTGTTCCCAAAATAGGTCGGCCAGGTGCACCCCGGCGGGCACCGTGAAGTGCAGATGGAGGACGCCCCAGCAGGCCAGCCCGGCGTTCACCAAGCCCCAGCCCACGTTCATGCCGTGGAAGTAATAGGACTCGTAGCGGCGGTCGGCGCGCGATACGAGGTAGCCGCTCACCACGAGGTTGAGCAGCGCCCACGCCGAAAGCACGGCCAGGCCGCGGCCCAGTAGCAGTTCGCGCGCCTGGTACAGCGTGGCAATGTCCGGGGCCGAAAGCGCAGGTAGCACGAGAAAGGCAGGCACGGGCCGACTACTTGCCGAAGCCCAGTCCGAGGTACACCTGAAACGATTGGTTTCGGATGTCATCGTCGGAGATGGGGTTGGCCGAAATGGCGGTGTTGTTGTACCGCACCACGGTGCCGTTTTCGTAGATTTTGCCCAGGCTCAGGTCGTAACGCACGCCCAGGCGGGCGGGGCCCAGCCGCGCCTCCACGCCGCCAATGGCGCCGTAGTCGATGCTGTTGTAGCCGTTGTCGTTCAGGTCGAGGTCTTCGCTGCCGCTTTTCACCTTGGTGAGCAGCGACACCTGCGGCCCAATGTGGAAGCTCAGGGTTTCGGTGATGTTGCCCACGAACAGCACGGGCAGCTCCAGGTAGTCGAGGCGGTTGTCGCGGGCCGCGTAGGTGGTGGCGACGCCGCCCGTCGTGACGGTGGTTTCGTCGGTGCGGAAGCCCTTGCGGATGTACAGCAGCTCGACCTGCATCGAGGCAAAATTGTTGAACCCCACCTGCCCGTACACTCCCGCGTTGAACGAGCTGAGGGAGTTGCTGTTGGGAAACAAATTGGAGCCGCTGCCTTTCAGCTCCGACACGTTGTAGCCGCCTTTGATGCCGAAGCCGGTGTTGCGCGACTCGGTGCCTGCGCTGCCGTCGCCGTATTCCTTCGATGACAGGGCGCCGCCCTGCGCCCAGGCCGCCGGAGCCGCCGCCACGGCCAGTAAGAGAATGAGAAGGTGCTTTTTCATGGGTAAGATGGAAATAGGAGCCAAGGAAAGCCAAGCGCCGCCGCGGTGCCCCCACCGTCTTGCAGCAGGGTTAATACCCCAAGCTAGCCATCAGGGTTTAGCCCCTTGGCCTTTGCTCGGGGAAGAATGCGGCGGGCACAAAAAAAGGAAGCCCCACGGGCTTCCTTTTTTTTCGGGTAATGGTCGGCGACCCGTTTATTGGGTGAAGCCGATGCCCACGTACACTTGCACCAAGCTGTTGTAGATTTTGCTGTCGGAAAAGGCCGGGTTGATGGTGTTGGTTTGGCTGTTTCCGTCTTCGAATATTTTGCCCAGGCTCAGGTTGTAGCGGGCGCCGAGGCGGGCCGGACCCACCCGCGCCTCAAGGCCACCTACCGCGCCGTAGTCGAGCGAGTTAAAGCCATTTGCGTCAATGTCGAGGGTATTTTCATCGCGCCGAATGTTGGTGAGCAGTGACACCTGGGGACCCACGTGAAAGCTCAGGTTTTCAGTGAAGTTGCCCACATACATGATGGGCAGCTGGAGGTAGTCCATGCGGTAGCGTTGGCGCGCCGTAGTGGCGGTTCCACCGGCCGCAAAGCCCGTGTTGGCTTCAAAGCCCTGCCGGGAGTAGAGCAGTTCGGCTTGCAACGAGGAAAAATCGTTGAACCCAAACTGGCCGTACACGCCGGCGTGGAAGTCGTTGCGTGATTCGCGCTCGATGCCCGAGACGTCGTCGCCGCGCAAGGTATTGAAGTTATAGCCGCCCTTGATACCGAAGCCCGTGTTGCCAGATTCGGCGATTGCGCCGCCAGTGTAGTCTTTAGAGGATTGCGAGCCGCCCGGAGCTGCCTGGGCGAAAGCTGCGGGCCCGGAAGCCACCGCCAGCAATAAAAACAGGAGAGTCTTTTTCATTGGTGAAAGAAGATGAGGAATATGAGGTAAGTCGTAAAAGATTCTTAATTACCGTTTGCACCTATACTTTACCCGCCCCAGAAAGTTGCCTGGCCGCACAGTAGGCCCAAAAAAAGTGCGACCCCACCCTAGCAATTGCTTCGCCGCATTACCTTTGACCCAGCCACCCGGTAGGAGCTGGCCATAGCAGGGGTGTTAGCTCAGTTGGTTCAGAGCGCCACCCTGACACGGTGGAGGTCGTTGGTTCGAGCCCAATACGCCTCACGAAAACCCTCATTGCAGCACGCAATGAGGGTTTTTTATTGGGTGCCCCCAGATTATGGTGTCTGGGCAAAGCAGCGTGTCGAGGGTGAAGGGAGGCTCGTGCCGAATGGGGCGGCCGTAGCGCCTTATTCTGTTATCTGCTCGCTCAGCGGCGTATTCACCACCGCCTCCGGGGCAGAGCCGGCGGCAGGCATTGCCGCGGCGGGTGCTGGCTGAACGCGGCGAATAACCAGCAGGCTCACGAGGTTGGCGGCCGCCGCCACGTAGCCCACCACTTCGTAGTGCAGCAGCCGTCCGGTGCTGGTTTGCAGCACAATGAGGCCGGCCAGATACGCGGCGGCCCCGGCCGCCAGCTGTTGCACCGAGGTGTTCAAGCTCATGAACGAGCCCCGCTGCCGGGGCGGCACCACGGTGGTGGCCAGGGCCGTGGCGGGCACGTAGCGCCCGCCCATCACGGCAAACGTGGCGGCCGTGAGGGTGAGCACCAGCGGCAGCGGCGTGGGACCAAGCCGGGTGAGGACCAGCAGCACGGGAATGGTGGCCAGGGTGGCCAGGGTGAAGACGGGTACCTTGCCGTAGCGGTCGGCCAGGCGGCCCACCAGCGGGGAGGTGAAGAACGTGAGGGCCCCGCCCACCAGGTACACGTAGCTGAGCTGGTTGATGCTGAAGCCCACGTTGCCCACCAGCGAGGGGCTCAGAAACGAAATGACGGTGAACTGCCCCAGCACCAGCAGGGCCGTGAGCAGCAGGGCGTAGCGCACCGAGGCGCGGCGAAACAACCCCAGCACGTCGGACGCCCGTTCGCTCAACGATAAGGCCCGCGGCCCGATGTGCCCGGTCATGCTGGGCATTACGAAGTAGATGACGGCCCACACCACCAGGCTGAGGCCGCCGAGCACGAGAAAGGGCAGGTGCCAGGAAAAGCGGCTGGCCAGGAACAGCCCAAAAGGAATGCCCAGCACCGAGGCCACCGAAAACGCGCCCATCACGATGCCAATGGCTTGGCCCCGCCGGCTTTCGGGCACGGCGTCGCCCACAATGGCCAGCACCAGGGAGCCCAGCACCCCGCCGAAGGCCCCGGTCAGCACCCGGGCGGCCACCAGCCACGGGTACGTGGGCGCCAGGGCGCAGGCCACGGTGCCCAGCCCAAAGCCCAGGTACAGCGCCAGCAGCGCCGTTTTGCGATTGAACCGGTCCAGGAAAAAGGCCGCGGCCAGCCCCGTGGCCCCGGCGCTGAAGGTGTAGGCCGAAATCACCAGCCCAAACTGCCGCGGTACGATGCCCAGGGCCGGCATGAGCTGCGGCCCCAGCGGCATCATAATCACGAAGTCGAGCACGTTGGTGAACTGCACGGCGGCCAGCAAGGCCAGCAATAGTTTCTCGTTTTTCATGGCAAGCGGCCCAGCCGAGGCAGCCGAGGTGAGTCGGGCCGACACTCGGCCAAGGAAGTGGTGGCTGCCGGGCACTGGGCCGCACTAGCAGGTAAACCGGGATGAACGATGGCCGGGAAAGGGGCCGTTATTGCCCTAAATCTACCACCGCTGAGCCCGCTCAACGGCGAACGAGGGCCACAAGGCGAGAAACACGGTGGTTGTGTTGCCAGCTTGACCACACATGGGCCCGCGTGGAACTGCCA
Source organism: Hymenobacter sp. (assembly GCF_036388155.1). Lineage (NCBI taxonomy): Bacteria > Pseudomonadati > Bacteroidota > Cytophagia > Cytophagales > Hymenobacteraceae > Hymenobacter > Hymenobacter sp. Next base: position 71,326 of record NZ_DASVSI010000070.1, read on the forward strand.
GAAGCTTGTTGGCTTAAGACAGAAAACTCCAGCGAGCGGCAGCCTTTCTCAAAAATGCCGTACAGGGCGCCAATGACCACCCGGGGCGCAGGAGCCAGCCACAAGCCCGGACGTAGCCCCGGAGCCGGGGATTGGAGGGTTCGCCGCGTGCATGCCCTCAATCCCCGCTGACGTCCTTGGTGAAAAAAGCCCCGACCGTGTAAGGCAGGGGCTTTTTTTGATGTCTCTGGGGTTTCCTCAGCTTTGCCAGCAGCTGGTGTTCGAACTCTCCTTGGCAAGAAGCAACACGGCACTCACAATGTCAAGCTCCACGGTGTATAAAAATTAATTAAATAATACCACACCGGGCAATTCACCGGGTGGAACATGGGCACTGACTCGGCAGGCAGCCGCCCTGCTGCGCCGTTACTTTGTTGTCGCATGATGCTGCCCATTGCCTTTGCGCCTTCCTACGCCCACCCGCTGCCCGACGGCCACCGCTTCCCGATGCTGAAGTACGAGCTGTTGCCCGAGCAGCTACTCCGCGAAGGCACGGCCACCGCCGCCGATTTTTTTGTGGCCGCGCCACCCCCCGTTGCCGATGTTTTGCTGGTGCACGACGCCGACTACTACGAGCGGCTGCGGCTGGGCCAGCTCACGCGGCAAGAGGAGCGGGCCACGGGCTTCCCGTGGTCGCAGGCATTGTTCGAGCGCGAAATCACCATCCTGGGCGGCACCATCGAAGCCGCCCGGCTGGCGCTGCAGCACGGCGTGGCATTTAACATTGCCGGGGGCACGCACCACGCGTTTCGGGCGCGGGGCGAAGGGTTTTGCCTGCTCAACGACCAGGCCGCGGCGGCGGCGTGGCTGCTGGCGCACGCCCCGGGGGTTGCCAAGGTGCTCATCGTCGACCTCGACGTGCACCAGGGCAATGGCACGGCCGCCATTTTTCAGCACGAGCCGCGGGTGTTCACGTTTTCCATGCACGGGGCCCGCAACTACCCCGCCCGCAAAGAAGCCTCCGACCTCGACCTGCCCCTGCCCGATGGCACCGACGACGCAACCTACCTGAAGCTGCTGGCCGAAACCCTGCCCCGCCTGCTCGACGACGTGCAACCCGATTTCGTGTTCTACCTGGCCGGCGTCGACGTGCTGGCCACCGACAAGCTCGGTCACCTCGCCCTCACGCGCGAAGGCTGCCGGCAGCGCGACGAGCTGGTGCTGGGCCTGTGCCAGCGCCATCGCTTGCCCGTGGTGGTGTGCATGGGCGGCGGCTACTCCGAGCGCATCGCCGACATCGTGGAAGCCCACGCCAACACCTTCCGGACAGCAGCCAAACTATTCAGCTAGCTAGCGGTAATAATCACCTGCCAGCGGAAGGCCCAGCGCCAGCGCAGCTCGTAGCGCTCGATGCCCGCCCGGGCCAGCAGCGCCACCCAGTCGGCTCGCCGAAAGGCCCGTGCTACTGATAGAGGCGCGTCGTGTTTCACCAAGTAAGAGCCGCCCAGCAGCCGCGTCAGCCACTTAATGCTGTGGTAGGCCAGCCAGTGCCGATGCAAGTCGTTGATGACCACCGCCACGCGCGCTTGTTGGTGCCATTGCTGCAGCAGCGTTACCAATTCGTCGTCGGTGAAATGGTGGCAGAACAGGCTGCACGTGAGCACGTCGTAGGGCTCCGCTTGAAATTCGGGGGAGAAAATGTCGAATTTTCGGTAGGCTATTTCCGGGTAGTTCTGGCTTTTGACGGTGGCGTAGTCCAGCATGAACTGGTTGGCGTCGATGCCCGTCAATGCCACGGCCACTTGGTGCCGGCGGGCCCAGCTGGCCACGTGGCGCAGGGTGTCGCCGCCGCCGCTGCCCAAATCGGCGAGGCGCAACGGGCGCCCCTGCGGAAACCGCGGCCGCAACCGGCGCAGGGCATCAAGCACCGGCTGGTAGCCCCCCAGCCAGGTGTTGATGGTTTCCAGCTCGTCGAGGTTCTGGCGCAGGGCGTCGGTGGCCAGCGTCAGGTCGTCCATCAACTCAGGGCCGGAAGCGCGCTCGGTGAAGTCCACATGCAGGAAATTAGGCGAGAACTTCCGACTCTTGGTCGGCCGTGGCGGCCACGGCCGGTGCTCCGGCTGCGTGCACCACTTCCAGCAGCATGGCTTCCATGGTAAGGCCCGGCCCGAAGGCGAAGCTGAGCACCGGCGCGCCGTGGTCGGCCGCGGTGGCGTGGGCCAGCACGTCGCGCAGCACAAACAGCACCGTGGCCGACGACATGTTGCCGTACTCGCGCAGCACGCGGTAGGCGTGGCGGTTGTCGGCGCGGGTCAGACCCAGTTCGGCTTCAATGGTTTCCAGAATCTTGCGGCCTCCGGGGTGGATGGCAAAATGCCGGATGTCGGCCAACTGCACGGGCAGGCTGTCCAGCAGCCCATCGGTGAGCTTGCGAATGCCCCGCTGAATCAGCTTCGGCACGTAGCTCGACAAGGTCATTTCAAACCCAAAGTCGTTGATGTGCCACGCCATGTCGTCGTGCCCGTCGGGCTCCAGTCCGCAGTGAAACGCTTGCAGGGCCAGGCTGGGCGCGCCGTTGGGCAGCGGCTCGGCCTGCACCAGGCATGCCGCCGCGCCATCGCCAAACAGCGCGTTGCTCACGAGGTGGTCTTCCTCGCGGCTTTTCTGGAAATGCAGCGTGCACAGTTCCACGCTCACAATCAGCACGCGGGCGTGGGCATCGGCCAGGCAGAAGGCGTCGGCCAGCTTCACGGCGTTCACGGCGGCGTAGCAGCCCATGAAGTTCACGCAGGTGCGGCGCACGTCGGCCCGCAGGCCCAGGGCCTGCACCAGCTCAATGTCCAGCCCCGGCGCGTACATGCCCGTGCAGCTCACCGTGATGAGGTGCGTAATGCTGGCGGGCGCCACGTCCGGTACCTGGCGCAGGCAGTTGTGCACGGCTTCGGTGGCCAGCGGCAGGGCCTCGCGCCGGTACGCGGCCATGCGCTGCCCCACGCTGGGGAAAGGCTCCAAATCGGGCGTGTTCGGGAAGAAGGTGTAGTCGCCGTTGGCCCGGCCATAATCAGCAAGCACGGAATAACGGTGGTCAATCCCCGAGACCCGGTAGAGGGCCCGCAGCTTGCGCGTGTCGCTGTCACCAAATGCCAAGGCCTGGGCCATGAAGTCGGCAATTTGCGGCTGGGCAATGCGATGAACGGGGTTGGCAGTGCCGATGGCACCTAAATAACTCGGCATTCCGGGAAGGCGTTTCGGGGGTTGAAAAGGGGCGATGAAATGGTGGCTGGGCCGCTGAATGTACAGGATGGCCCGCACATGGGCCGCTTTACTTACGGTACAACAAACGGTTTTGCGCTTTGCTTAGATAAAATAAGGGCAACAAGATTCTGGCGTTTCCGGCCAAACCCCAACCGTAGCCAACCTTCTGAGCGCCGACCAAGCAGCCCAGCCGGCACTTGCCAGGCCTCGCATTATCAGAATGGCTGGCCGTGCGTCTGGCGCATCAAGGTGCGAACTGCACCCGGCCAGTGGCGCAGCGTTGCCACCACGGCTTCGCTCAGCACCGGCCCGCCGAAGAGGCGCTGCACTGCCCGCCCCACCCGCAGCCGGGCGCCAAACTGGGCATTCCAATTCCGGGAATAGGCGCTCTCCATCGTCGCCCGCGAGTTTTTGTCGCTCAGAAACCCGTGCGTGGCCTCGGCCGCCAGCGCGGCGCCGTGCAGGGCCATGGCCATGCCGTTGCCGCACAGCGGCGTGATGAGCCCGGCGGCATCGCCGCACATCAGAATGTGCTGTTCCACCGGCTGCTTGGGCGCAAACGATATCTCGTTGATGACTTCGGGCTGGGGGTAGAGCACTTCCGCCGCGTCCAGAATCTCCCGCAGGTGCGGGTTCTGCATCAGGACCGCGTGCTCCATGGCCGCAATGGTGCCGTGCTGGCGCAGGTTGTCGCGGGTGGTGAGGTAGCAAAAACACAGCTTGTCGCCCTCAATGGCCGAGATGCCTGCGTAGCCGTCGGCAAAGTTGTGCAGGGCAATGACGTCGCGCGGAAAGCCGGGCAGGCGCAGGTGGTATTTTACCCCCAGGTAGGGCGAGCGCCGGGCGAAAAAGCCCCGTTGCAGCTGCCGGTCGAGGTTGGCGCGCTTGCCGTAGGTGCCCAGCACCACGCGGGCGCTCAGCGTGCGGCCATCGGCCAGCGTAACCCGGTGCTGGTTGGCTCTCGGCTCAAAGGCCACGTCCGTCACCGTGCTTTTCAGATGAAACACCACGCCGCGCGCCACTGCCTGCTGGTAGAGAAAATCGTCCAGCGCGTAGCGGCTCACCCCGAAGCCGCCCAAGTCGAGGGGCGAGGCGAGGGTGCGGCCGCCCGGCGACGAAAGCAGGAACTGCGTGATGGCCGCCGGCGCCAGTTGGGCGGGGTCGGCCTGCAGGCGGCGCAGGTAGGGCAGCACCTCGTTGCTCACGTACTCGCCGCACACTTTGTGAAAAGGATAGTGCTTGCGCTCCACCACCGTCACCTGGTAGCCGCGGCCGGCTAGGTCCAGGGCCGCCGCCAGTCCGGCTAAGCCACCGCCAATCAATAAAATATCCACTTAATTGGTCGGTAAAACGAGAACCATGGCAGCTAAAATACCGTAATCCATCGAGGTTTCTGTATATTCCAGTAGGCCTACTGGGTTGAGTGCCGTATCTTTGCCAACTAAATCAAATTCCCACCGTTAAGTCTTAGCGCCCCGCGCTTGTTCTGCTGCCCACTAATTATTACTATGATGCAACGCTTACTCTTACCGCTGCTCCTGTGCGTTGGCCTCAGCGTCTGCGCGGGGCCGTTGCTGCGCCCGATGCCCGCCGCTTCGGCTGCGCCCACGCCCCGGCTTGGCCAGCAAACCAAGCCCGGCGACGATAAGACCCTGCTCGTTTATCCGAACCCCAGCACCGGCATTGTGCACCTCACCATCAACAACCTGCAAGGAAAGAAGGTGGAACTGAGCATTTCGAACGTCATCGGCTCGGTGATGTACCGCGAAACACTCACGGAAATGAACGACCGGTATACCAAAATGCTCGACCTGAGCAAATTTGCCAACGGCCTGTATTACGTGCGCCTCGACGCCGATAACACCAGCCAAATGACCAAGCTGGTCATCCGCTAACGCAGATTGCGCACTTGCCTGAAAACAAAAAAGCAGCCCGGGGGCTGCTTTTTTTATGACCAACCGGGGGTTGGCTACTTCACCCGTACCGGCACGGGAACCAGCATCTCTTTAACGTTGGAAACCGTGTTGAGCGCGAGGAGGGCGGTGGCCACTAGCAGGCCAAGCATGAAGATAAACATAAGGCTAAGGGAATTCTAGTGGATGACAAACAGGTCCGTTCCGGGAGCTGCCTCTGCTATACTCAACCCCGAAAGTCTCCGGCGGGTTTCAACAAGATTAAGGCATTTTTAGCAATTCACCCACTACCCGCTTCGCGTCGGGGCCAGCTCCGTGCAGCAGCGCCGAGCGCCGGGTATCCAACCAATTCAGGCCCAGGAAGGCAATGCCGGGCACTTCGGTAAGCCCGCGGCGGTGACGCGGCGCCCCATTTGGCTCAAATACCGGCAGGTCAACCCAGCCGTAATCGGGCTGGTAGCCGGTGGCCCACACCACGCCCTCCAGCGGTGGCGAAACGCCTTTCTGCCCCTGAATGGCTCCGGACGGCAACGCCGCTTCGGCCCGGCCAATGAACGTGACGTTGGAGAACTGCCGCAGCTTGGCCAAGTCGCCGCTCACCACGGGGTCGGGGCGGCGACTGAGCCGGCGCCCCAGCGCGGTGTGGCGCGGAACTCGCAAAAGCCCGGTGAGCACCAAAAAAAGCCACATCAACTGGTTGTTGGGCAGGGCCGCGGTTTTTTCATCGAAGGCCACCACCACCGGCCGGCCAGTGGCCGCAAGGTCGGCCGCTACTTGCAGGGCCGAATTGCCGCTGCCCACCACGCCCACCGGCCCCGAGCCCGGCACCTGACTGGGCCGGCGGTAGTCGCGGCTGTGCAGTTGGGCCGTGGCGGCGGGCAGGCGCCCGGCCCAGGCGGGCACGCGGGGAGCGGTGTAAGGCCCCGTTGCAATAATGACTCGCCGGGCCAAGTACGTGCGGCCGGAGTCGGTGCTTATTTCATAGCCCGCCTGCTCCGGCGCAGCCCCTACCCGCGTCACGCGCTGGTGGAGGTCGAGCGGAAAGCCGAAATGGGCGGCGTAATCCCGCAGGTAGGCCGTGGTTTCGTCGCGGGTAGGGTAGTGCAGCGGGTTGCCGGGCCAGGGCCGCCCCGGCAACCCGCTCACCCAGGCAGGCGAAAACAGCCGCAGCGACTCGTAGCGGCCCGCCCACGCCGCGCCAGCCGCCGCTGCGTCCAGCAGCCGAAAATCAACCCCGCGCTGCTGCAGGTAGTACGCCGCGGCCAGCCCCGCCTGCCCCGCGCCCACTACCACCGTGTTGGTGCGAATGACGGAAGGGGCAAGGGTGGGGCTCATGCAACCAGGGACTAGTGCTGCTCCGGAAACTCAAGGCGCAGGTCAGCCATCACCTGCTCGGTGGTGGTGCGCACCCGCGTGACCTGCTGGGCCGCGTGCTCCGGCGTTGGCGGGTTGCTGCCGTACGCCTCTATTTCTCGGATGACGTGCCGCAGGCTCTCGACCCCGAGGCCGTCGAGCGAGCTTTTGAGGTGGTGCGCGGCGTCGCCCACGGCCTCCCAGTCGGCGCGGGTGAGGGCCTCGTCCAGCGCGGTGAGGATGGCGGGCGTGGTTTCGATGAACGCCCACGCCAGGCGCCGCACAATGGTTTCATCCTGGCGCACCAACTGGCGCACGTTGCTGAGGTCGTAGATGGGTTTTGCAGAAGACATAGTAAGAGCAGAGAAGTGAGACGGGGTGGCTTCGGCGTGTAGTTGGTTGTGAGTGGCCAGCACCGTGTGCATGATTTCGAGGAGTTGCTCTTCGCGGTAAGGCTTGGCGAGGTAGCCCGCAAAACCCGCCGCTTGGAGCCGTTCGGACTCGCCGGCCTGGGCGCGGGCGGTGAGGGCAATGATGGGCGTGCTGGACCGGATGGGGTCGGGGTGTTCGCGCAGGGCTTGCGCGGCCGTTTCGCCGTCCATGCCCGGCATTTGAATGTCCATCAACACCAGGTCGAATCGGCGGTGCTCGAACAGCTGGATGGCGGCTAGCCCGCTGGCGGCGGTGGTCACTTGCCAGCCCCAGTTGCGCAATACGGTTTCGGCCAGTAGGCTGTTCACCAAGTTGTCTTCCACCAGCAAAATGCGCCCCGCTTCGGGGGCCAAGGTTGCCGGGCTGGGGGATGCTGGGGGCGCCGGCGCCGCTTCGGGCACAGCCCGGAAGGGGAGGGTGAAGGCAAAGGTGCTGCCCCGGCCTACTTCACTGCTCACGCGCAGCGTGCCGCCCAGCAGCTCAACCAGGCCTTTCGAAATGCTCAGTCCCAGGCCCGAGCCGCCGTATTGCCGGTCGGTGCTGGCGGCGGCTTGGGTGAAAGGCTCGAATACCTTGTCCAGGGTTTCGGCGGCAATGCCCACGCCCGTGTCGCTCACCATAAACTGCAGGCACACGGCATCGGCCGCGCTCTTGGGAGGCGGCGCGATGACCCGGCAGCGCAGCCGCACCTGGCCCGTCTCGGTGAACTTGATGGCGTTGCTCACCAGGTTGAGCAGCACCTGCCGCAGCCGGTGGGCGTCGCCGAGCACGGCGGGCAAGTCCACGGGCTTGTCTACGCGCAGGCGCAGGCCTTTTTCGCGGGCGCGGGGCCGCAGCAACGCCGCGCAGCCCATCAGCAATTCGTCGGGGCTGAAGGGGGACGCCTCGGGCCGCAGCTTGCCCGCGCCGAGGCGCGCCGTGGTTAGCACGTCGTTCAGCACGTTGAGCAAGTGCTCGGCCGACTCGCCCAACAAACGCAGGTAGTCGTGCTGACTGCGGCTGAGGGTGGTTTTCGACAGCACCCCGGTCAGGCCCAGAATGCCGTGCAACGGCGTGCGGATTTCGTGGCTCATGTTGGCCAGGAAGTCCTGCTTGGCTTGGGCATCCACTTCGGCTTCGCCAATGGCTTCCTCCAAGGCTTGCTGAGTCAGCTTCAGCTCGGTGATGTTGCTGTCCACGCCCAGTACCTGTGGGGTGCCGTCGGCGCGCACAAACAGGCGCTTGGCGCTGCTGAACCACGATACCTTGCCGTCGGGGTAGGTGTACGATTCCTCCAGGGTGAGGTCCTGCCCGGTGGCCAGCACCTGCTGGTCTTGGCTGACGTAGCGGGCGGTGTCGCCGGTGGCGGTGGGCGAAACGTTGGCCACGCCGTAGCTCACCAATTCGTCGGGCGTCATCCCAAAAAGGGCCGCCATGGCCCGGTTGGCCAGCAGGTAGTTGCCGTTGCCGTCTTTTAGGTACACCGGGTGGGGCAGGGCGTCGATGACCTGCCGAAACAAGCGGTGCTGTTCCGACAGCCGCGCCGTGGCGGCCCGGCCGTGCTCGTCGGCCAGCCGCCGCTCGGTCACGTCTTCGGCCACGCCAATCACGCTGGTCACTTGGCCGTTGGCGCCGCGGGCAAACGGGCTGTGGGAGGCGCGCAGCCAGCGCAGCGAGCCGTCGCGGTGGTGCACGACGAATTCCGTGGCCAACGATTTGTTGTCGGGCAGCAACGCTACCTCGGCAAGATGGGCCTGCAGCTCCCGCAGTCGCTCGGGCACTACGTGGGGCAGCAGCGACCCCTTGGGAAAGGCCCGCAACTCCTCGCAGGTGTACCCCAGCAGCGCCTCAACGCGGGGATTCGAATACGTGTTGCGCTCGTCGCACAGGTCGTAGATGTAAATAAGGTTGGGCACCAGGTCCACTACCTGGCGCAGCAGGTGCCGTTGATGCCGCAATTCGTCTACCGCGGCGCGGTGGCGGGTCACGTCTTCGGCGCTGCCCGTGATTTCGCGCACCTGGCCGTGGGGGCCAAGGGAACTGGCGCGCATGCGAATGCGCAGCCACCGCCAGTTGCCGTCGCGATGGCGCAGGCGGCAGTCCCAGGTCAGGGACTGATTTTCGCGCAGCCGCGCCGGGACGTTGCCCGCTTGCAGCTGCGCCAACGAATCGGGGTGAAGGATTTTTAGGCCGAGCGCCGGCCCCAAGTCCACCAACTCCTGGCTGGTGTAGCCCAGCACGGTTTGGCAGTGCCGGTTGCAGTGCAGCAGCTTGCGCTGTTGCAGGGTGTAGCTAAACAGGATGAGCGGCACCTTATCAACCAGCCCGGCTTCAAACGGCGACGCGGGTTTCCCGGCCAGCAGCGGAGTACTTGTGCTAGCGTGCGTTGCCCGCTGCGCGGCTGGCACAGCCGCCTTACGGGCAAAACGGGGAGAGCAAAAACGGCGCATCATCGGGAGCAGACGAGGAAGAACGGCGGTTGGTAAGCGCGACAGGAGCAGCCAATATAACGTAGCGCGACGGTCGGTTACCCAACGTGTAGCTCCTGCTGCTGTATCATGCGGTAGATGGTGGACTTGCCGATGCGCAGCCGGGCCGCCACGGCCAGCACGTCGCCGCCCATTTCGTCGAGGCAGTTTTGCACGATGGCCGTGGTTTGGTCGCGCAGCGAAAGCTGACTGCTGGCCGCCGGCCCGGTGCGGCCCGTGCGCAAGGGCAAATCGTCGGCGTCGATTACGTCGCCGTCGGCCAGCACGGTGGCCAGTTCAACCACGGCTTTGAGCTCGCGCACGTTGCCGGGAAACGAGTGCTCGCGCAGCCGTTGGCGCGCGGCGTCGGAGAGCTGGCGGGCCGGCAAGTTGTTCAGCTGGCAAAACTCCCGCACAAACACCTCGGCCAGCAGCAGCACGTCGGCCCCGCGCTGGCGCAGCGGCGGCAGCGCAATGGGCAAGCCCAGCAGCCGATAGTAGAGGTCTTCGCGGAAGCGGCCGCCCTGCACCTCGGCCAGCAGGTCGCGGTGCGTGGCCACAATCAGGCGCACGTCGAACGGCACGCGCTGGCTGCCGCCCACCCGGGTCACTTCCCGTTCCTGGAGCACGCGCAGGAGCTTGGCTTGCAGGCTGAGGTCGAGGTCGGCAATTTCATCCAGGAAAAGCGTGCCGCCGTTGGCTTCTTCCAGCCGGCCCACGCGGCGCGCCACCGCGCCCGTGAAGGCTCCCTTCTCGTGGCCGAACAATTCGCTCTCCACCAGCTCGCGCGGAATGGCGGCCATGTTGACGGCCACAAACGGCTGCGCCGCCCGGCTCGACTGGAAGTGAATGGCTTTGGCCACCAGCTCTTTGCCGGTGCCGGTTTCGCCGCTCACGCTCACCGTGATGGTGGTGCGCGCGGCTTTGGCAATGAGGGTATGGACTAATTGAATGGAGGCGTGCTCGCCCAAAATGGCCTGGCCCGGGCCGTAGCGCGCCCCGATTTGCTGCCGCAGCTGGCTGTTTTCGCGGCGCAGGCGCACTTGCTGCTCCACTTTGCCCACAATGTTCCAGAGGCGGTCCAGCGTGTTCTCGTCTTTCACCAAGTAGTCGTAGGCGCCCTGGCGCAGCATGCTCACGGCGGTGCTCACGTCCTCCTGGCCCGAAATCACGACTACTTCGGTGCCCGCCAGGCGCTCTTTAATCTGGCGTAGTACTAGCTCGCCCTTGGCGTCGGGCAGGGAGTAATCGAGGGTAATAAAATCCGGTTTCTCGCTCAAGTTGTCGACGCAGGCCTTGGCCGTGGCAAAGCGCTGCACGCTGTGGTCGGGGTTCTGGCCCAGGCGGTGCACCAGCAGTTCGCCGTACCACTCGTTGTCCTCAACCACAAAAATTTTAAAAGGTAGAGCAGGTGTCATAGGGCAGGTAGTCGGGTGAAATACCCCAAACAAGCCAAGTCAGCGGGCTTGGGAGTAAACTGGGCAATGGTCAGTCTTTTCCTATTAGAAAAATTATATTACAAAAATACGTTGCGATGGGTGGATTAATGTAAAAAAGCTGCCAAAATGAGGCACATACGAAAAGAATTTGAGGTTGGATTGACGTGAAGAAATTTTATAATTCCCTCTTTAGGAATAAATTCCCAAAATGAAACTCGAATTTGACTTCCATCAAAAGCTATGTAATTGATTATGAAAGAGTGAGTGATTTGGCAAGCACTTGGCCGCGGAATTGCACTTAAAAAGGTGGCACTGTGCCAACTCCCCAATTATTTTTTTCCTCGCTCGCCATGCAAGTCTTTACTCTTATTAATACTTCCATTTCATACGCTCGGTTTTGGGTGGGGCTGATAGCCGCTATTTTACTATCCCTAAACGCCAATGCGGTCGTTGGTACTCCGCACTATTCCAACGGCGGCCCAGCAGCGGTTACCAATTATACTCCTTATTCACCTAGATACATCGAAATCACAACTCCGCTTGGCATTAAGGTTCAAGTTCAGGATGGCGAAAACGGGGTGTTGAATCCGGGCAATGCGGGCAGTGCCAGCTTGGACGACTATGCTACGATGAACTCGGCCATTGGGCTGCTTTCGGTGGAAACCATTCGGATGGCCTTGGCGGGCGCGGGCATAAAAGGCGACCGGGCCGGTGTGGTGGTGAGTAACGTGGCCAGCAACAAAAACGTGGTGAACCTGAATGGCCTCGGCATCATTCGGCTCGTTACGTACAACGGTAGCACCAAACAGGAAACCGAAACGGTATCGGCGGCCGTGGCAAAGGCCTTGCTGGAGAGCGACGGGCGGCCCACCCAACTGGAGTTTGTGGCCAACCTGCCTTTCACGGCTATTCAGCTGGAAATTGGGGGCGTGGCGGCTGTCTCTTACAAGTTGAACGTGCACTACGCCTACGCCGTGCCTTCGCTGATTCAGACCCAAGCCAAGGGCGTGCTCTCGCAGTTTGCCGCAACCGGCAATGACTTGGCCCCCTACTACGGCTCGGGCACTTCGCACGCTGGCGTGGTGAGCGTGTGCGCCAATGCCGGGGTGACCGACCCCCAGAACGCGGTAGATGGCAACCTTGGCAACTTTGCCCAGTTCAACAGCTTGGCCACAGTGTCGTGCCCCTCGGCTTTGTCGGTGAAGCTGGCCACGGGCCTGCCCGCTCCCGGCGGTTACTACGCCGGTTTCGTGATTGGCAACGACGGCCTGCTCGACGCGAGCCTGCTGTCGGGCCTGCGCGTGAGCACTTACCGCAACGGCGTGGCTACTGGCGAGTCGGCCACCGGCGCGGGCATCCTCGAACTACGGGCCCTGCCCGATGGCAAGTCGCAGGTAAGCTTCCCCACCACGCTGCCTTTCGACGAAGTGCGTATTGAGCGCGTGGGCCTCCTCAGCGCTCTCGACAACCTGGAGCTGTACTACGGCTTTGGCGTAGAGCCCAAGGCTTTCCAAGGCACCACCCGCGCCCTGTCGGACTTTGGCGCAACCCCGGCCACCGGTACTTACAAGACGGAGCAAACCGGCATTTGCGTGCCCGTACTCGGCCGGGACTGCGGCGTGACCAACCCCGCCGGGGCCGCCGACAACAACCCCAACACCACGGCCACCATGAACCTGCCCACGGTCGCGTTTGCGACCACCTCCCTTACCCTGGACCTCAACGCCCCCGGCGTGCCCGGCAACCGCGCAGGCATGGTCATTGGCAGCGGCACGGGCCTGCTCGACCTGGCCGTGCTCAGCCAAATGACCATCACCACCCGCGACGCCGCCGGCAATGTGATAGAAAGCGCTTCGGGTGCCTCCTTGCTCTCCTTGACCTTACTGCCCAATGGCCAGCAGGAAATCTCCTTCCTCACCACCCGCCCCTTCGCCAAGGTTGAGCTGACGGTTGCCTCGGGCTTGTCGCTCCTCTCCAGCTTCCCCATTCACTACGCTTTCGCCGACGACCGCAGCGGCAGCTTGCCCACCCGCATTGTGCCCCTGCCCGTTACGCTTTCGGCCTTCGGCGGCAAGTGGGCCAACGGCGGTACCGACCTGACCTGGGCTACTTCTTCGGAGAAGAACAGCAGCCACTTCGTTGTCGAGCGTTCCATCGGCCGTGATGCCGCTTTCCAGGTCGTGGGCCGCGTGAACGCCGCCGGCAACAGCTCCGCTGCCCTCGCTTACAAGCTGCGCGACGCCGAAGCCGCGGCCCAAGGCGTAAGCGTGCTCTACTACCGCTTGCGCCAAGTGGACGTGGACGGCACCACCGTTTTCTCGCCCATGATTTCCGTGGCCGTGGGCAAGCTGGCCGTGGTAGCTCCCGAAATGGAAGTGTATCCCAACCCCGCCCCCGATGCCCAAATCGTGAAAGTGCGCTGCCTCAACCTGCCCGCTACCGGCGGCGTGGTGGAAACCTTCTCGCAGCTGGGCCAGCTGGTGAGCCGCCAGCCGGTGACGGCCGCTGCTGCTGGCTTGCAGTTGCCCACCCTGGCCTCGGGCCTCTACCACATGGTGCTGCGCGACGCGGCTGGCCAGCAACTAGCTACCCAGCGCTTGGTGATTGGAAACCGCTAATTCACCTTTCCATTCTGCAAAGCGTTAACAAAAGCCCCGCTGGCATTGCCAGCGGGGCTTTTCTATGATTGGCAATCTGCAAGTGCCACTGGCATTAGCGGGCGGCTTGACGCAACAGGCGCACGGGCTGCGTGCCCTGGGCCCCGCGGGCCAAGTAGAGGCCAGTGGGTAGCCCAGCGGCGGGCAGCCAGCGCACCGAACCATCGGCTTGGCTGCGCACGGTGGCCACGGTCCGGCCCAGGTAGTCGCAGATGGTCAGCGTTTGCACGCCCGCGGCTGCCAGCTGAAACCGGACGTGGTCGGTGAAAGGATTGGGGAAGGCCGCGACCCGTAGCGCGGTGCTGGGCCGCGCCGCCAGCGCCGTGCGCCGCACCCGGAACGTCAGTACCTGCGAGTCGAGCCCTTTGATGGGGCAGGCGTCGTCTTCGGCGGTCACGGCCACGCGGTAGAGGCCGTCAGGCATGGTGAGGGATGGGGTGAACGTAACCCGCGCCCGCCCGGCGCCCAGGTTCAGCAGCGTGGTGGCCGTGCCGGAGCTGTAATCCAAGGTGAAGATTGGCACCTGCGTGGCGTTGGCATCGGTAGCAGTCACCACCACCGACACCGGCTCACCGGGCAGCGTCGTGATGATTTGGCCCGTGGGCTGCACGGTGCTGCGCGTGCCCACTTCCACCGTGGCTGCTGGGGCGAAGCGCGGCATCAGGTTGGTGCCGCAATCGTACACCATAAAGTACAGTTCGCGGCGCATCGTACCCACCAGCACGTAGCTGCCATTGAGGCGGCGGTATTCGCTGATTTTTACCGCTGCGGCGTATTTATTGTCGCCCAAGGTTGTGTTAGTGGGCAGGTAGCGGCCCGGCTGCATGGTGAGGGCGCCGGTGCGGGTGTCGAAACTGAAGCGCGGAGTGCCCGCGGTTCTGGCCGGGCAAGCGCCCAGGGTATCGTGGTCTACAATAATGGGTAGTGCGGTGCTGTACGCCGAATAAGTGGGCCCCTGGAAAACGCACAACGGGTTGGTCGTGATGACCGTGGGGTTGGTCTGAGGATAGGCGGTGTAGGAAACGGGCATATTGCAGGCCAGCAAAGGCGTCTCCAGAGAATAGGACAGCGAGTCGCCGTCGGCGTCATAGCCGCTGTTACTCAGCGTAGTCATTTGGTGCACTGGCACAAAAAAGGCTGGCAAAGCGCTGACCACGGGCGAGGTGTTGACCAACACTTGGCCCGTGGTGCCCGCAGCCGGCACAAGATTATTGAGGGTGGCCTCGAGGTACAAATCGCCCGAAGTGGCCAAATTGGTGGTGTTTGGCCGGGCGTTTTGTGACGTGCTCAGCACCCACCGCGCGGCTGGCGGCAGCGTTATGTCGGCCGCATAAGTATACATTTCGCTGTTGGTCAGGCCGCTGTTGCAAGCCCCCGACAAGGTGGCGCAGTACTGACGCGCCGCCACCGGGGTGCCTACCAGCGTAAGCACCGCCGAGACGGAAGGCGCGCTGTTGCAACTGCCATTACGGCCTTCTAAAGTAAACGTGCCAGGCACGATGCCCGAGCAGTCGCGGTACAAGTGCAGGGTCACCCGGTAACGGTTGTTGCCCAGCGAAGCATAGGTAAGGTCGCCGCCCTGCAAATGGGTGGCCGCAGCAGGTCCGGCAAAGACCAGCCCAACCGCGGCCAACAGAAGTGAAAAACGTAGAAGTCGGGGCATAAGAGAAGAAAGGGATAAGTGAAAAATGGCAACAAAACGAGTGGCGCCCATCTCAAAATTGACGCGGGCGGAAGGCCAGGTAACTGCTTGAATATTTGAATATATACACATTCAAATATCATTCCGAAAGGAAGTATCACATCCAAGAAAATATTTATTTCCTGCCAGGTGAAGTGGTAATAGTAGCGTAACCTTCCAGTAGCAGCGGGGCAATTCCATTGCGCGACTTTTGCCCCGACTGTTCACGTTCATTATCCAACCTTTTTCACCCGCTTATGAAGCTTACTTTTTCCCGAATTAGCAGCTTGGTGCTGCTCACGGCCTTGGCTGTTTCCTGTTCGAAAGACGAGCAAAACGCCCCGACCGTGCCGACCGCCGCCGTGGTGAACCAGGACGCCACCCGCGACAGCCATTTGGCCATGGGCAACCCCAGCGGCGCTACCAGCAGCAGCACCAACTACACCAACTACCTCCTGAGCAAGTCGCAGTTTGCGCTTTCCTACCACCGCGACAAGGGCAAGCCCAACTGGGTGAGCTGGCACCTGAGCAGCGCCTGGCTGGGCAGCACGCCCCGCCAAGATAACTTCGCCGCCGACGGAGCCTTGCCCAGCGGCTGGTTCCGGGCCACGAGCAGCAGCTACACCGGCTCGGGTTTTGACCGCGGCCACAACTGCCCCAGCGCCGACCGCACCGGCTCGGTGGCCGACAACTCGGCCACGTTTCTCATGACGAACATGATGCCCCAATCGGCCAACAACAACCAGCGCACCTGGGCCGGCCTGGAGAACTACTGCCGCACGCTGGTTAACCAAGGCAACGAGCTCTACGTCATCTGCGGTAGCTACGGCAGCGGCGGCACCGGCCTGAACGGCTACGCCACCACCATTGCCGGCGGCAAAATCACGGTGCCCAGCAACTGCTGGAAAGTGGTAGTGGTGCTGCCTGAAGGCAGCTCCGACGCCAGCCGCGTAACCACGGCCACCCGCGTCATCGCCATCAACACGCCCAACAACCAGACCCTGGCCAGCACCTGGGGCAGCTACCGCACTTCGGTAGACGCCATCGAGGCCGCTACGGGCTACAACATCCTCTCGGCCGTGAACAGCACGGTGCAAGCCACCATCGAGGCGCGCGTCGACAATGGCCCGACCAACTAGCATGGCAATTCAGTAAAAAAGCCCGTGGTACTCAAGCGAGTATCACGGGCTTTTTCATGTCCACTGGAAGTGAGTGCTTCGGGAGCGGAGCAAAGAGTCAAAGTTACTGACTTACCCAGGTGTAGCGCAAGCGCAAAATTCTGTTGAAAAAAGATTTCCAAGTGCATACGAGGCCAAAATCCCGGCTATCTATTTCCAATCGCACAAAAAACAGCTTGAAAAATTCTTCGAAAAAGAGCTCAATAAAAACTTAACATTACCGGGAATTTGCTCGGCGAAATGATTCCGTAATTTTGCACCGTGCTTCACCCCAATAACCAATTGATGAAGTGCGGGACGCCGAACAACGCCCCGCAGCGAGACCAGAAGGTCTTGTTCTACGTGGGTTTTTCCGGTTTTCAGTTCGTTTTTTCTGGTTGTTGCCCCGGCGCCGTTTCGTGATTCGAAACGGTTTTTTTATGTCCATTCGGTTCAGTTGCCTCAGTTAGTGTTAACTCCATTTTAGCCTCCACAAGAGAAGCCCAATTCATCCTCGGCAAGACCGGCATTCACGACTGCGTGTCGTTCTTGATTAACCGCGAAAACGTAATTTAAAGAAACCAAAAGCTGGTGCGCCAGCCGAATATCACCCGCATCTGACCCCGGTTAGGTGCGGGTGATAATTCGTTTTTGTTACCAAAGAAAAAGCTATGAAACTCGGCGCCATTACGTTACAAAATTCCGTGTGCTTAGCAACCGCTCCCTGGGACCTTGCCGGGGAAGGCTACGAGCACCTGGGCGCGATTTTCACCAAAACCGTGACCATGGAGCCCCGCCCGGGCCTGCCCGGCGACGAGGGCATCCTGCAAGTAGCCGACCAAACCCTGCTCAACCGCACCGACCTCCGCATTGAAGGGGCCGAACTGCTGGTGCAGGAGCACCTGCCGCGCCTGCGCCGCTTCGGCGTGCCGGTGTTTGTGAGCATCACTGCGCCGGGCGTGCCGGGCTTCCGCAAGATTGCGCGCTACCTGCAGCGCGAGGCCGGCGAGCAACTGGCCGGCGTGGAAGTCTACATCACCGCGCCGCATTCGGGGGCAGGCCCGGACATAACGGCCCGCTATGTGCGCGAAGCCACCGAGGCCGTGCGCAACGAAATGCGCGACGATGCCGCCGTGATTGTGAAGCTGCCGCCGTGGCCTGACCACATCCGGGGACTGGCCCTGGGCGCGCAGGAAGGCGGCGCTACTGCTTTGGCGGCCACCAATACGCTTAAAGTGCTGCACCTGCCGGCCAACCCAAATGATGCGCCGCTGGTGGGTGGCCTTTCCGGCGAGGCGCTCCGGCCGCTGGCGCTGCGCTGCGTGTGGGAGTTAGCCAACGATGAAAAACTGCAGCTTCCCATCTTTGGAACGGGCGGTATTTTCACCCTCCGCGACGTGCAGGACTACCTGCGCGTAGGCGCCCAGGCCGTGCAAGTGGCCAGTGGCGAATGGCTGTCGCCGGGCCTCACGGCGCGGCTGGCGGCCGAGGTGGCCCACACCGCCCCGGCTACTCGATAACTGCCCTTCACGCTTCCCTCGCAAAATTCCCACAAACGGCCCTGCTGCTATGCAAAAGCTCATCACCCGTGTTCAAACCGTCAATTCCCTGCTGTGCGTGGGCTTGGACCCCACGGGCGACGATGCCGCCGTGGCCCAGCGCATCCAAGAAGTAATTACCGAAACCGCCGCCCACGCCGCGGCCTTCAAACCCAACTTGGCGTTCTTTCTGAGTCGTGAAAACGGAGTGGCCCTGCTCCAACAAACAGTGCGCAGCATCCCGAAAGACATTCCCGTTATTCTGGACGGCAAATTCGGCGACATCGCCAACACCGCCGAGCAGTACGCCCGCTTCGCCTACGACATCGTGGGTGCCGACGGCGTGACCGTGAACCCCTACATGGGCGACGACACCATCCGGCCGTTCGCGCGGCCCGGCAAGGTGGTTTTCTCCCTCGCCAAGACCTCCAACAAGCCCCAGCACGGCCTGCAAGACGCGGCCATGACCCGCGGGGGCTCTATCAGCGACTGGGCCGCCCGCCTGGCCCGCCTGATGGATGAGGAACTGACCGAATCCACCGTGGGCCTCGTGGTGGGCGCTACCGAGCCGGCCACCGTGGCCAAGCTCCGCGCCGCCTGCCCGGAACAATGGTTCCTGGTGCCGGGCATCGGCGCGCAGGGCGGCGACTTGTCGTCCACGCTCCGCGCCGGCCTCCGCGCTGACGGCAGCGGCCTGCTGATAAATTCCTCGCGGGGCATCTGGCAGGCGAAAGACGCGGGCGCTGCGGCGCGCGAATTGAAAGAAGAAATCAACCAATACCGGGCCGTGACGAGCCCGCAACATGCCTGACGAAAAAGCCGCTTCACCGCGGCTTTTTGCGTTTTAGATTCTCTGCAACCAATGACCTCAACTCCCTCAACCACCCTTTCCCCCATTGCCCTCGACGCCGAGCTGCTGGAGCAGCAGCTGCGGCAGGAAGAAGCCCTGTTGCGCGGGCACTTCCGCCTGTCGTCGGGCCTGCACTCCGATACCTACGTGCAGTGCGCCCGCTTCCTGCGCCGGCCCGATTTAGCCGCGCCGGCTGCGGCTGCGTTGGCGGGACAAATCCAGGCGGCCGGCTTGCAGCCGGACACCGTGGTGGGCCCGGCCATGGGCGGCGTGGTGATTGGCTACGAGCTGGCCCGGCAGCTGGGCGTGCCCGGCATTTTCACGGAGCGCGACGCGGACGGGCAGATGACCCTGCGGCGCGGTTTCACGGTAACGCCGGGCGAAAGAATTATCATTGCCGAAGACGTAGTAACCACCGGCAAAAGCACGCTGGAAGTGGCTCGCGTGCTGCGCGAAATGGGCGCCGAGGTGCTGGCCGTGGCGTCGCTGATTGACCGCACCGGCGGAAAAGGTGGCCTGGACTTCCCGCATTTTGCGCTCCTTTCGGTGCAAGCGGCGACCTTTGCACCAGAGAGCTGCCCCCTGTGCGCCGCCGGCGTGCCGGTGGTGAAGCCCGGCAGCCGGCCGGAAAAAGCGTTTTAAGTTTTGTGTGTTTGAGACTGTTTAAAAAAGGAAAAAAGGTCGTCATGCTGAGCGAAGCCGAAGCATCTCTACCGCAGCAGTAATCCAATCGAATCAACGAAGCGGTAGAGATGCTTCGACTACGCTCCGCTCAGCATGACGTTTCTCTCTCGGCGTTCCGATATTATAGATGTCAGATAACACCACCCACACCATCCAGCTTACGCTGAAACCCGGCCAGCATGACGGCGACGGCCAGCGCGTGGCCGAAGCCGCCGCCCGCCACCTGGGCCTGACCACCGGCCGCGTGCGCAGCGCCGCCCTCTACACGGTGCGCTACCCGCTCAGTGAAACGCAGCTGAATGACTTCGCCACCCGCTGCCTTGCCGACCCGGTGCTGCACGACGTGCGCCTGAACGAGCTGACCGCCGCCGAAGGATTCGCTACCTATATCCTCGTAGCCCGCCGCCCCGGCGTGACCGACGACGAAGGCACCTCGGCCCAAAATGCCCTCGCCGACATCCTGAATGAGCCGCTGGACACCCACACCCAGCACATTTTCAGCAAGCGCCTCTACCTGCTCGAAAACGACTTGCCCGCCGACGACCTGCGCCGCATCGCGGAAGAGCTGCTCGGCAACAAGCTCATCAACTGGCTGGAAGTAGGCCGCGTGGTCGATGGCATCCGTGACTACACGCCGCGCCCCGGCGGCGGCGCCGAAGCCATCACCGAAATCATCAAGCTGACTGACCGCAGCGACGCTGAGCTAGTGCAGCTGTCGAAAGACAACATCTACGCGCTGAACCTGGAGGAAATGCGGGCCGTGCGCGACTATTTCGCCGCCCCTGAAACGCAGGCGGAGCGTAAGGCCGCTGGCTTGCCCGTTGACCCCACGGATTGTGAGCTTGAAATTATTGCCCAGACGTGGTCGGAGCACTGTAAGCACAAGGAGTTTTCGGCCCTCATCAACTACAAAGACCTGGAAACGGGCGAGGAGAAGCAGGTTGATTCGCTCTTCAAAACCTACATTAAAAACGCCACTTCCGAAGTGGACCGCCAGTTGCGCGCCAATGGCAACGACTGGCTGGTAAAGGTGTTTTCCGACAACGCCGGCGCGGTGCGCATCAACCCCGATTCGCTGTTTGTGTGGAAGGTGGAGACGCACAACTCGCCTAGCGCCATCGACCCCTATGGTGGGGCCATCACGGGCATTTTGGGCAATAACCGCGACCCGTTGGCCACTGGTATAGGCGGCGCGCAACTGCTGTTCAATACCAACGTGCTCTGCTTTGGCAACCCCGAGTATGATGGGCCGCTGCTGACCGGGCAACTGCACCCGCGCCGCATTCTGGAAGGCGTGCGCAAGGGCATTGAGGACGGCGGCAATAAGTCGGGCGTGCCGACGGTGAACGGCGCCATTGTGTTCGATGACCGGTACGCGGGCAAGCCGCTGGTGTACTGCGGCACCGGCGCGGTGATGCCCATGCAATTCGCAGGCAAGGATTCGTGGGAGAAAATCATCGATGCCGGCGACCGCATCATCATGGCCGGTGGCCGAGTGGGCAAGGACGGCATCCACGGTGCCACGTTCTCTTCAATCGAACTAGACGAAACAGCACCCGCCACGGCCGTGCAAATCGGCTCGCCCATCACCCAAAAGCTGGCGATGGATTTCCTGATGCTGGCCTCGCGCCGCGGCCTGCTGAAGTGCAGCACCGACAACGGCGCGGGCGGCCTCTCGTCGTCCGTGGGTGAGCTGGCGGGCATCAGCGGCGGTGCCGTGGTGGAGCTGGAGCGCGTGCCACTGAAGTACCCCGGTCTGCGGCCCTGGGAGATTTTTGTGAGCGAATCGCAGGAGCGGTTTACACTGGTGGTGGAGCCCGGCAAAATGGCTGACCTGCTGGCGCTGGGCCAGGAAATGGAAGTGGAGCTGACTGACATCGGTCACTTCACTTTGGATGGTTTCCTGGACGTACGCTTCGATGGTGCGCCAGTGGCGCGGCTGAATATGCACTTTCTGCACGAAGGCGTGCCGCGCAAAATCCTGGAAGCAGAGTGGACCAAACCGGCCGCGGCTGAGCCAGAAATTCCGGCAGCTGCGGACTACACCGCCACGCTGGGCCAGCTGCTGGGCTCGCTTAACATCTGCTCGCGCGAGTCGATTATTCGGCAGTACGACCACGAGGTGAAGGGGCGCACCATTGTGAAGCCGCTGATGGGCGCGACGGGCCAGGCGCCGCAGGACGCGGCCGTGGTGCGTTTCAATTTTGAGAGCTGGGAAGGCGTGGCCGTGAGCAACGGCATCCTGCCGCGCTACGGCGATTTGGACGCCTACCACATGTCAGCAGGCGCGTTTGATGAGGCGGTGCGGCAGATTATTGCAGTAGGAGGGAAGCTCCCGAACCTGACGCCCGGCGACGGCATTTTCTGGTCGGTGAACGACAATTTTTGCGTGCCTGATTCGGTGTATGACCCCGCCACGAACCCCGATGGCAAGCAGAAGCTGGCCAAGCTGGTGCGCATGTGCGAAGCCCTACGCGACGCCACGGCCGCCTACTGCATTCCGCTCACCAGTGGGAAGGACTCGATGAAAAACGACTTCAAGGCCGATGGCGTGAAGATTTCGGTGCCACCCACCGTGCTCTACTCGATGACGGCCAAAATGGAAGACGTGCGCCGCGCCATCACCTCCGATTTCAAGCAGGCCGACGACGTGGTGTACCTCCTCGGCGAAACCCACGACGAATTGGGCGGCTCCGAATACTACGCCCTGCACGGCCAACTGGGCGCCAACGTACCCAAAGTCGATTTCGAAAAAGCCAAGGCGCTGTATACCCTCGTGGGTCAGGCCAACGACCAAAACCTGATTCAGTCCTGCCACGACTTGAGCGACGGCGGCCTCGCCGTGGCGCTGGCTGAGGCTACGTTTGGCTACAACTGCGGCGCGAGCATCGACCTGCCCGAAACGGGCTTGCCGCTGCCGACGCAACTGTTTTCGGAGTCGCACTCGCGTTTTTTGGCCACGGTGGCGCCGGAAGATGTGATGGCCTTTGAGCAGCTGCTCGGCAGCCGCGCCACGCGCCTTGGTATCGTGACGAAGGAGGTGCGCTTGGTGGTGCGCCACGGCGGCCGCGAGGTGATTTCGGCTGATACGGATGTACTGCGGAGTTTGTGGACCAACGGTCCTGTAAATAAGCTGCTTGGCGTGGTGTCAAAGGAAAGCCTCAGCCACTCCAATTCACTGTAAAAGCACAAGATTCAATTCTATTGGCCCAAAAGACTTTTGAAATGGTACAAGAAGCCATCCAGGCAGCACATAAAGTTCAATCGGAGGCACAAACTCAGGTGTTGGCTCCGGCTGGCACGGTGCGCGCGCTGATTCTGACGGGCTTTGGTATCAACTGCGAAGAAGAATTCGCGGCCGCCTACCGCATGGCCGGCGCCGAGCCCACCATCGTGCACCTCAACCAGGTGCTACACGGGCAGGTGAGCATCCACGATTTCGATACCCTGAACTTCCCCGGCGGCTTTTCCTTCGGCGACGACCTGGGCTCGGGCGTGGTGCTGGCCAACAAGCTGCGCTACCGCCAGACCGGCCAGGGCGGCCGCACGCTGCTCGACGACATCAAGCAATTCATTGCCGACGGCAAGTTTGTGCTCGGCATCTGCAACGGCTTCCAGGTGCTGGTGAAGCTGGGTTTGCTGCCCAACCTCAGCGGCGAAGTGACGCCCGAAGTGACCCTGACCCACAACGCCAGCGGCCGCTACGAAGACCGGTGGGTGACGCTCCGCGTGAACCCCAAAGCCAGCACGCCCTTTCTCAAAGGCATCGACACGCTGGAAGTGCCCGTGCGCCACGGCGAAGGCCGCCTCGTGATTCCGGATGCCGCCATTCAGCAGCGCATCGAAGCCGGCGGCCTCAACTGCCTGAGCTACCTCGACGCCAGCGGCGACGGCACCAACGTGTACCCCTTCAACCCCAACGGCGCGGCCCTGAACTGCGCCGGCCTCACTGACCCTACCGGCCAGGTGTTCGGCCTCATGCCGCACCCCGAGGCGTTTTTGTCGGCCTACAACCACCCAGACTGGGCCCGTCGCCGTCGCCAGAATCCTTCCGCTTCTGAGGAAGGAGATGGGCTTAAGATTTTCAAGAATATCGTGGAGCACATCGCCCACTCGCGTGCTGCCGCAGCCCCCGCCGCAGAGCTAGCCACTCAGAATTAGTATTCATTTACCACCAAAGCCAGCCTTTCAGAAACGTAGTTAAATGAACACCCTCACCCACTTCGCTTCTCCCCAACTTCCATTGCTGCATCGCGGCAAAGTGCGCGACAGCTTACGCGCGCCCAGCGGCGACCGCCTCATCATTGTGACGGACCGCCTCTCGGCGTTTGATTCGGTGCTTGAAACGGCCATCCCGCACAAAGGCGCGGTGCTGAACGGCTTGGCCAATTTTTGGTTCGATAAGACGGCCCACATCATCCCCAACCACGTCCTCAAGCTCGTGGATGCCAATGCCATGTTGGTGAAGGAAGCCCAGCCCATCAAGGTGGAGATGGTGGTGCGGCAGTACCTGACTGGCTCAATGTGGCGCGGCTACCAGACCGGCCAGCGCACCTTCTCGGGCGTGACGGTGCCGGATGGCATGACCAAGCACGAGTCCTTCCCCCAGGCCATCGTGACGCCGACCACCAAAGAGGAATCGGACCGTGAAATCACCCCCGAAAACCTGGTGAGCGAAGGCTGGGTGACGAAAGAGTTGTACGAACAGATGGTCGTGAAAAGCCAGATGCTGTTTGCCGTGGGCTCGCAGCTGCTGGCCGAAAAGGACATTATTCTGGTTGATACCAAGTATGAATTTGGCCTGCTGAACGGCAAGCTCATTCTCATTGACGAGATGCACACTCCTGATTCTTCCCGTTTCTGGGCGGCCGAGGACTTCGCCAAGAACCCCGAGACCGTCGAGCAGATGGACAAGGAGTACGTGCGCCAGTGGCTCATCGCCAACAAAAAGGACGGCCAGTACCCCCGCGCCCTTACGCCGGAAGTGGCCCAGGAAGCCAGCCGCCGCTACCTCGACATCTACCAGCGCATCACCGGCGAGGCCCTGCCCACCGCTGACACCGCCGCGGCCGGTACCCCCGGCTCGGGGCGACACGATGCGCGCGCCCGCTTGCTGGCCAACCTCGTGCAGGCCGGCTTGGTGAAAGATGCTTGGGTGAACATCGTACTGGGCTCGCCGGCCGATAAGGAACACGGTGAGAAAATTCGTCAGCAGTTTGAAGGCTACGACATTTTCACGCAACTGCGCGTGACCTCGGCCCACACAAACGGCGAAGCCATTGCCGACATGGCCGAAACCTGGAACAACAGCCTAGAGCCAGGCGTCATCATTGCTGTGACCAGCTTGGGCAACGGCCTAGGCGGCGCGTTGGCATCCAATGTGAACGTGCCCGTGATTTCGTGCCTGCCCTATAACGATTATGCGGAGTTGGCCATGAACCTAAACTCGTCGGCCATCACGCCCAGCGGCACGCCCAACCTCACCGTTGTGCGCCCCGACAACGCCGCCCAAGCCGCTCTGCGCGCCCTGAATATTCCTCGCTTACGTGAGCGCCTGAGCAAGGACATCATCGCCACCAAAGCCCAGCTGAAAGCCGCCGACGAAGAACTCCGGGTGCTCTAAGCAACCATAATTCTGATGAATTCCACCGAGCCGAAGCAGCTAGTCGAAGCCTACATCGAAGCGTACAACCGCTTTGATGTAGCAGGCATGCTCGTGCCGCTGCACGACGAGGTGGTATTCCAGAATATTGCCGACGGCGCCAATATTGCCGACGGCGCCGTGAACCTGACCACCAACGGGAAGGAGAGCTTTCGGCAGCAGGCCGAGCAGGTTCTGCCATTTTTTTCCCAGCGGGAACAGCGCGTAACCGATTGGCAGGTGACCGATGGCCAAGTAGAAGTAGCCATTGATTACACCGGCGTGGCGGCCATCCCATTTCCGAATGGGTTGAAGCCCGGCGACACCTTGCGCCTGCAAGGCAAGTCGGTGTTTCGCTTTGCCGACGGCCAAATTATTTCCATCCAAGACATCAGTTAAGCCGCTACGGGCTTCCCAATTTTGACCAACTCCCAAAACGTTTTGCTCCTCGGTTCCGGCGCCCGCGAGCACGCCCTGGCCGAAAAGCTGACCCGCGACGGGGCCACGGTGCACGTGCTGCCCGGCAACGCGGGCATTCCCAATAGCCAATTGGGCTTCAACCCGCTGGATTTTGAGGCCGTGAAAGCTTACGCGCAAGCGCACGATTCCAAGCTGATTGTGGTGGGCCCCGAGGCGCCCTTGGCCGCTGGCATTTCCGACTTCTTTGCCGGTTCAGATATCAAGGTTTTTGGCCCTACTCGCTCGGCGGCGCGGCTGGAAAGCTCCAAGGTGTGGAGCAAGGATTTCATGCGCCGCCACGGCGTGGCCACGGCCAAGGCCTGGCCATTTCGCAGCGACAACTTTGCGGCGGCTCGCGCCAAAGCGGCGGAGCTAGGCGGGCACGTGGTGGTGAAGTACGACGGCCTGGCCGCCGGCAAAGGCGTGTACGTGTGCTCGTCGGTAGAAGAGGCCGAAGCGGCTTTTGACGACTTGCAGACTAGCTATACCGGCTGGTTTTCCTTCCTGCTGGAAGAGAAGCTGACCGGGCCCGAAATCAGCATCATTGGCCTCACCGACGGCCGCGAAATCAAGATGCTGGCGACTTCGCAGGACCACAAGCAACTGCTGGCCGGCGACCAAGGCCCCAACACCGGCGGCATGGGCGCCTATTGCCCCGTGCCTTTCGCCAACGACAACGTGCTGGCCGCCATCCGCCGCGACATTGTGGACCCCACGCTGCGCGGCCTGCAAAACGAGCAATTCGCCTTTCACGGCTTTCTATATTTCGGCATTATGCTCACGCCCAGCGGTCCTAAGCTGCTGGAGTACAACGTGCGCCTCGGCGACCCCGAAGCCGAAGTCCTGCTGCCCGCGCTAGACAGCAGCTTGCTGAAACTGATTGAAGCTACCCTGAACGGCACGCTGGCACAACAAGGCGTGAAGCAACGCCCAGGGGCATTTGTGGGCGTGGTGCTGGCCTCGGGCGGCTACCCAGCACCCAAGTTCCCGACGGGCTTCCCCATCACCGGCCTGGACACGCTGCCCATGCATACCCGCGCCTACCACGGCGCCACCAAGCGCAACGAGGCCGGCGAGCTCGTCACCAACGGTGGCCGGGTGCTGGTGCTCACGGCCCACGGCAATGATTTGGAAGAAGCCACGGCCCGCGCCTACGAAGCCTGCGCCAAGGTCACGTTTCAGGATGCCTATTTCCGCACCGACATTGCCCAGCGCCCGGCACCGGTATTAGCCGCGAGCGCCGTAAATTGAAAACTCAACCATGAGCAGCCCCACTTCCGCAGAGCAGCTTCGTCCGGCCTCCCAGCCCTTGGGAGGCGCGAGCGCGGGGGCGCCCGGCGATGGGCCCCGCAAAGCGCGCCTGGCCATTTTGCTATCGGGCCGCGGCTCCAACATGCTGTCGCTGGTGCAGGCCACCAAAACCGGCGTGCTGCAGGACCTCGCCGAAGTAGCGGTGGTGTTCAGTAACAAGCCCGATGCGCCCGGCCTGGAACTTGCCGCCGCGCACGGGTGTCCAATAGCTTCTCTGCCCAGCCAAGGCCGCAAGCGGGAAGCGTTTGATGCCGAAGCTGCCACCCTGTTGCAGCAGTATCAGCCCGATTTTGTGGTGTTGGCGGGGTACATGCGCATCCTGTCGCCGGCCTTCATCCATCCGTTTGCGGGCCGTATTCTCAACATTCACCCCGCCGATACGCACCAGCACCAGGGCCTGCACGCCTACGAATGGGCCTTTGATAATCAGTTGGCTGAAACCAAAATCACCGTGCATGTGGTTGACGAAGGTCTCGACACTGGGCCCATCCTGGCCCAGGAACCCGTGGATTTGCGCGGGGCCGGCACCTTGGCCGAAGTCGAACGCCGCGGCCTGGCCGTGGAGCACCGCCTTTATGCCCAAACCTTGGCAGAACTAATTAAAAATAAGCAAAACGTCATGTCGAGCGCAGCCGAGACATCTCGCGTGCCGAAGTAAAGCAATCGTTACATCGACGCGAGCGAGATGTCTC
>NZ_DASVSI010000071.1:0-1846 GCF_036388155.1 Hymenobacter sp.
TTTCACGGCATGAATCACGTCCAGGTAGCTCAGGGCGGGCTTCACCATCACCATGTCGGCGCCTTCGGCTTCGTCGAGGGCCAGTTCGCGCAGGGCCTCGCGCTTGTTGGCGGGGTTCATCTGGTAGCTCTTTTTGTCGCCTTTTTTCGGGGCCGAATCCAGCGCATCGCGGAACGGGCCTCGTTTGGATAGTCGGCCGACCATTGGAAGTTGCCACTGGCCTGCATCAGCGGCACCACCCGCCGCACCAAGGCAAGGATGGCGGGCACATCGGAAAGGGCAGCGCGCCGGGTGGTGAGCACGGGTGATTGGGATTTATGGGTGGAAAACAACTCCGGCGTATGTGTTAGCGCGTTAATGAGCCAGTTGCTGCAGGGTTGCCAAACAGCATGAGCCGTAAAATTTTATTGGTTTGCTGGTAGCGCTCGACGAAAGCTTGCCCATCGTGCAGCTTGGTTTCGAGCTGTTGCAAAGAGGCCAGAAATTCGTTCAGTGAGGCTTGCTGCGCTGGAATTACGGGCTGGGCCGTTGCAAGCAAAGCACGCGCCCGCCTTAGGTCAGTTGCCATCGGCACCAGCAATTGCCGCAACTCCTGGTCAGTTTTGTGTGGCAAAAATTGACGGTTAAAAAATGTGATGAACCTATTGAACTCCTCACTGCCCTCATTAAATGCCTGAACGGCGTTGTTGAAAGCAGTGACGAATTGGTCGGATTCCTTGCGGCGTGTGTTCAGCAGGAAATTATACGTTAGGTCGTTCTTCACGCCGTTTTGCTCAACCCGACGAGTGGTGGCCCGCAGCTGCTGCTCGGGGCTTTGCCGGGCGTATGCCGCCACCGAATCGGCAAAGGCGAATGGTGCGCTGGCTGGCGTTGGTCGGGTTCCTTGCTGAAACTGCAGCGGCGTGCGCGGCGCCGACAGCAGCTGCCACAGCGGGTCGAAGGGCATGTGGGTTTCGATGAACACGGCCGGAGCCACCCGGAAATGTTGGGCATTAAAACGAAACACAAACTTTTCGCTTTCAACGCGACCAGCAGCCCAGGTGGGGTCCATCAGGTACCACTGTCCGGCTATGCGGCTGGCGCACCACGCGTGGCCCAGTGGGTCGCGTAGGCTGGTATAGCCGGGCACCACGTAGGTCGTCACCCCAACCTGGTTGGCTACGGCACTAAATAAGTCGGCGTACTGCTGGCACACCCCGCGGCGGTTGTCCAGCGTTTTCTGCACTTGGTCGGGGTTTTCCTGCTGGAGATTCAGCATGTACATGTTTTCCACGTCATAGCGAATGTTGTGCGCTACCCACACAAAAG
The DNA here is from genome assembly GCF_036388155.1 of Hymenobacter sp. Taxonomy (NCBI): domain Bacteria; kingdom Pseudomonadati; phylum Bacteroidota; class Cytophagia; order Cytophagales; family Hymenobacteraceae; genus Hymenobacter; species Hymenobacter sp. Next base: position 1,309 of record NZ_DASVSI010000071.1, read on the forward strand.
CGGCCCGCGCCCGGTCGCCTTCCGACGCAAACGAACCCGTAATGAAACGCGCTAGCCCGCCCACCGTCCGCGCCGACGAGTCCGGCACCTGCCGCATCCGGGCGTCCACGGCTTGGTACGGGGCCGGGGGCGCCGGGCGAGGCTTGGGCTTGGTGTCCTGAGCCCAGGCAGCCGGGCCCAAGCCGGCCCAAGTCAGTATCCCCAGCAAGAGGCAACGGAAATAATTCAACGGTACGCGCACGGTAGCAATAACTCTGGAAAGGAAACCCACCAACAAAAATGGGCAAATCCGGTGGCATTACCCACCCGATTTGCCCAGCGTTGCAAAGCCAAAACCGGCCGCCGGCTTTATCCGCGGCGCAGCACCGCCGCAGCTTCCTTGGCGAAATACGTCAGAATGGCGTCGGCCCCGGCGCGCTTGATGCTGGTGAGCACTTCCATCATGGTTTTTTCGCCGTCGAGCCAGCCGTTTTGCGCGGCTGCTTTCACCATGGCGTACTCGCCGCTCACGTTGTAGGCCGTCACGGGCAGGTGCGTG
>NZ_DASVSI010000072.1:0-9445 GCF_036388155.1 Hymenobacter sp.
AGCATCTCTCCTGCAATGGTAAATGAATTACTACCCCACGCGAGATGCTTCGGCTGCGCGGACGCCAGATGAGCATGACGGCCTATTTTGCCCTGCGCCAATCCAGCCCTTGATTCAGCCCTTAGTACAGGACGTCTTCCACTGGTTCCATCTTGGGCGGCAAGTCGGTTTCGCCGAGCAGCTCCTTCAAGTCGATTTCGATGCTGCGGCAGATGGAGGTCATCGGCACGTCGTTGATGAGGTTGTCGAAGGGGTTTTCGCTGGTGTGGCCCACCACCTCGATGGTGTTGAACACGCCCGACACCAGCACGGCAAACGGCACCATCAGCCAGATGTGGCCGGGGCCCATCTTCGAAAATTCGGCCACCAGGCCCAGCGGCAGCACGACGGCAAACACCCACACAAACAGGAAGCTGTAGAAGGCGTATTGCCGCGGAAACGGCGTGTTTTTGATGCGCTCGCAGCCGCCCTGGGCGTTGAACATGTCCTGAATGGTGTCCATCAGGGCCACGTGGCGAAATTCGGTGAGCAGGCCGCGCTGGTGCAGCTGGCGCAGCTCGTTGCTCTGCTGGCGCAGCAAGTGGGTGGGCGGGTTGCTCATCTGGCGCACGTCGGCGTCCTCGGTGGGGTCGAGGAAGGGGGCCACGTCGGAGTCCCACCGCTCGGCGGTTTGGCGGCGCAGGTGCAGGCGCAGGGCGTTTACCCAGGCTATTTGGCGGTAGAGCAGGCGGTGGTGCAGGTCGCGGATGTCCTCCGAGTCGGGCAGGCGGTCGCCGGGCAGGGGCTCCACGAAGTGAAATACGCGAATGGACCAGGTCCGGCTCACGTTCACGATGGTGCCCCACAGCTGCCGCCCCTCCCAAAACCGGTCGTAGCTGCCGTTGCTCTTGAAGCCGATGAAGAAGGCCACGGCCGTGCCCAGCGTGGCCACGCCGCCCCACGGAATGTCAATCCAATGGAAGCCGCCGTACTCGTACAGCAGGCAGATAATGGAGTCGTAGATGGTGAACAGCAGCAAGCTGCGCCACACCAGCCGCCACACCACTTTAAAACGAATGTTCTTCCTGACGTACATGCAAATAGAAAAGGACGGGTTCGGCCCGGCTGCACTAACTCCAAACGCACGCTCGAGGTTCGGCGCGCCTCAGCTCGCCACCGCGGCAATGCACTTTAACTCGATGGCAATGGGCGTGGGCAGGCAGTTGATTTCGAGCGTGGTGCGGCAGGGCTGGGCCGTGGCGAAGTACTCGGCGTAGAGGCGGTTGTAGACCGGAAAGTCGTCCTTCATGTTGGTCAGGAAAACCGTGACGTCGACCAGGTCGTCCCACTCCGCGCCGGCCTCCTCCAGTATGTAGCGCACGTTCTGAAACACGGCGCGGCACTGGCTTTCAAAATCATACTTCAGAATGTTGCCGGCCGCGTCCAGCTCCACGCCGGGGATGGCTTTCTGGCCACGCTGGCGCGGGCCCACGCCGGAAAGAAACAGCAGGTTGCCGGCGCGGCGGGTGTAGGGATAGGCGCCCACGGGCTCGGGGGCGCGGGAGGGGGGCTGGTTCATGGCAAAAAAGCGGGCGGGTGAAAAGTAAACTGCGCCAAAGAACGTCAGCCCTAACGAATCGGGCCGATACTGGCAAGGTTTTTAGCGGCGCGGCGTAGTGAAATGCCGTTCTTTGCATTCGCAGTTTTCTACTTTTCTAACCGTGTTTGCTATTTTATTCCGCATGAAATTCTTGCCACTTTTAGCCCTCAGCAGTTTTATTTTCTTCGGTGCTCACGCCCAAAAGCGCAAGATGCCGCCCAAGCCCTCCGCCACCGAGGTGTACGACTCCGTGCAGCAGCCCGCCGTGCCCCTGGGCGGCACCGAGAAATACGCTCAATTCTTGGCCGAACACCAGCGCTACCCCGCCGCGGCCATGCAAAAAGGCATTCAGGGCACGGTGAAGGTGAGCTTCATTGTGGAGAAAACCGGCACCGTGAACGAGGTAAAAGTAGAAACGCCCGTGTCGCCGGAGCTGGACGCCGAAGGCATTCGCCTCATCAAAAGCGCCCCGCACTGGACGCCAGCCAAGCACCGCAACCAAGTGGTGCGCCAGCGCGTGGTGGTGCCGGTGTCGTTCGTGATGTCGCCGGGCAGCATGGCCACCGCCAGCGCTCCCGTGAAGGAACGTCCCATCACCACGTCGGCCACCGACATTGCCGCTTCGGCCAACCCCAACGCGCGGCCCGTGGTGGCGCCCGACCGCCCCACGCAGCCCGTGGGCGGCACCCAGGTCTTTTTCGACTGGATTGAGAAAAACCAGAAGTACCCGCTGCTGGCCCGCCAGCGCAAAATTGAGGGCAAGGTGATGGTCGAGTTCATGGTGCAAACCGATGGCAGCCTCACCGATGCCCGCGTGGTGAAACGCCTGGGTTCCGGCCTCGACGAAGAAGCCCTGCGCCTCATCAAAACCGCGCCGAAGTGGGAGCCCGCCTCCTTCCAAGGCAAGCCGATAAAGCAAAAGATGCTCTTGCCGGTTCTATTCCAACTGTAAGTCAACTCCCCTCCTTGCCAACCGAAGGTCAGCGTAGCTAAGGAGGGGATGTTCGAACCGAAGGTTCGGACGGGGGTGGTTGCGGGCGTTGAACGATGCCCGAACGATTCAAGACAACGAACCTAACGCGAGTCGTTCAACGACTTTAACCACCCCAGCTGCCGCTTCGCGTCAGCATTCCCTCCTTAGCTACGCTGACCTTCGGTTGGTAAGGAGGGGAGTTTGTTGTTTTTCGACTGTTTCCGCCATGACGCCCACCCTCGCCCCCGCCCCCACCCTCCTCTGGCCCCACCAAGCGCGCTACCACCGTGCCGCGCAAACCCTTGCCCACGACCTGTTTGATGCCCTCGACGACGACCTGAAGCCCCAAGTGGTGTTGCTGGCCTTGCCCATCGACCCCAACCTGCCCGCCCGCTGCCTCGAACCCGAAGACTGCGGCTTGCCCGCCGAGGCCTTTGTGGGCACCGTGGCCCGCGGCCGCGTCATTCAGAGCACCACGCCGCGGCCCTATCCTGAGCGCAGCGACGTGACCCCAGCCATGATTCGGCGCAAGCACGAGGGCATGGGCGTGCGCGATGCCGTGCAGGAAATCCTCGACATCGTGGACGAGCACGCTCCGCACCAGCACTTTGCCGGCTGGCCGGTCGAAATCAACGGCTACTTTGTGGCCACGGTGCTGCGCCTGCAGCGCAAGCCGGTACGAGCCTACCCATCGCTGCGCCCCCACCGCTTCTACACCGACGGCCGCCCGCTGGCGCCGTCGCTGCTGGTGGCGGCCATGTACCGCTTCAACGAGGAAGGCGTGAAAGCGCTGACCGAGGCCGAGCCTGGTGCCAGCATTTTTGTGCGGCCGCGCGAAAGCGAGGAACTGCTGCGCAGCGCCGGCAAAATACTGCTCGACACTCCCGCCCAGGCCCTGGGCGTCGACCCAGCCACCGTGCAACTCTTCACCACGTGCAACACCATCAGCAGCCTGCGCTATGAGGGCGCCGAGGGCGTGGGCAAGATGCTGCTGGCCCGCCGCGGCCACCCCAACATCGAAGAGATTTTTGCCCTCACCTGCCCCACCGAGCTTACCGACTACCGCGCCGTGCGCAAGCTGCTGGAGATGACCACGCCCGACGTACACTTGCTTTCCGACGGGGAGAACGTGTACGCCCTGGGCCGCCAAATCGGGCACTACGACGCCTCGCGCGAGGATTTGTTCGTCATCGACTTTGTCACGCACTATTCCTGGGAATTGCAGCACGCCGGCCACGTGCTGGTGCGCTCGCACTACGGCCTGCCCGGCCTGCCGCGCACCCGCCTCAACCGCACGGGTTTTCGGAAGGCCCTCAAGCGCACTTTCGCCCTCACCGACACGGCCAAAGTAGAGCGCCTCTGGGGCGTGGTGCTCGAGGCCAGCCACCAGAAGCACGGCACCCTCCTGGTCATCACCACCGAGGCCCTGGCCGAAGCCGACCGCCTCAAGCTGCAGTGCACGCTTATTGAGCCGGTGCCGCTCACGCCGCTCATCACCCGCCTCGTCACCAGCATCGACGGCGCCGTGCTGCTCGACCCCGAAGGCTACTGCTATTCCATTGGCGTGATTCTGGACGGCCGGGCCTCGGGCCGCGGCGACAGCACCCGCGGCGCCCGCTACAACTCGGCCCTGCGCTACGTGGAAAGCTCCGACTACCCTTGCCTGGCCGTGGTGGTGAGCGAAGACGGACTGGTGGACATCATCACCTCGGTGGAAGAGTAGACGTCATGTGCCATGACTGTTTCGAGCACGAAATCTACCGCTTCGCGTCCCAGAACGATTTTGACCTGCTCGAAACCCAGCTGCAACAAAAGCTAGCCCGGTGCCAGCTCCTCGTTTACCCCATTTCGGCGGTCCGGCAACCCTTCGAGCCCGAAAGTGGCTACCAGTGCCAGACGTGCCGGGAAAGATGGTTCCTGGCGTCGCCCGACAAGGCCTGGCGCGGCTACCTGCTCACCGCTCCGGCCGCCGAAGCCTACGTCCACCAGCTGCGTGCCAATGACACCTACCGGCGCATACTGGCCCTGGTGCTGTTCCTGCTACTTGTAGGGTGGCTGGTGTGGCAGGGCTACTATTAACCGGCGCGGCTACTTCTTGGCCCGAAACGACCAGGTAAACCGAAACACGGCCACCACGTCGCCGGCCTCATCCGTACCGGTGCTGGTGCAGTCCACGGTGCGGCCTTCGCCGGTGGCGCGGCTTTCGGCAATGGCTTGGGCAATGGCGGCCCCATCGGGGCAGGTAAAGACAATGAGGCCGACGGCTTTTTTGGTGAAATTGCCCTGCATGTTCACCACCAGCATCGACACGGGGCCGCCGGCCTGCACGTGCATCATGGCCTGCATGCCACTGGCCAATTCCGCCGCCATTGCCAAACAGGCGAAATAGATGCTGCGAAACGGATTTTGAGTCAAATACTTAAGCCGTATGCTTACCGCGGCGCCTTCGGCCGTGAGCTCGGTGAGGCGCAGGCCCGCCAGCCAGGCCATGGGGAGCTTTCGCAGCATGAACAGCCGCAGTTTAGTGGGGCTGAGGACCTGGCGACGGAAAGCGGCAGCTTGGGGAGAATCGATGGTAGCGAGCATGGGGCGGCAATTGAGTTATGCACCTTAAAGAACGTCATGCTTCGGCTACGCTCAGCATGACGTTTCGGGTTTGTGCTGAAAGAATTATTTAACTCTTTTTGTCCAACACGAGAACCACTTTGTTAAAGTTGGCGGCGGCGTTTACCACGGCACGGAAGGCTTCGAAGTCAGCCTTGGGCCAGCGCACCTGGCGGTAGTTTTCGGCCACCGTCACGGTCACGGTCTGGCCTTCCTGCACGAAGGAGGAACGGAAGTCGAAATCGGGCTTGCCGGCGTCGCCACCGGCTTTCACGTCCACGTTCAGGTCTTTGAGGTTGCGCACGGCGTAGCCGGCCGGCACGTCGAAGCGGATGGTGCGCACGTAGCGGCGGTTGTTGTCGTTTTCGACGTCGAACTGCCGCTCTTCTTTCTGATACAGTTCCGTCTGAGGCCCCAGCAGCGTGCCGATTTTGAAGAGGTAGCGGGGGCCGGCTTTGTCGAGCAGCGAAGCCGATTCGAGCTGGCTTTCGATGATAAAAGGCTTGGCCAGCGGGTTGGTACCGCGCTCCACGTTGCGCACGCCTAGCTTCTGGAAGTTGGTGGCGTCGGGCACCACCGATTTCTGCAGTTGCTGCATCAGCTCCGTGCGCTTGTCTTCCGGAATCAGGGCCCAGAAAGGCTGGATTTGCATGGCCGGGTAGCCACCCAGCGTCTGGCGCAGTTGCAGGGTGCTGTTGCTGAGGTCCGGCGAAAAAGCCACGGTCACGTCAATGTCGTGCGGGCTTTGTTCGGCCGCCAGGGCCGGAATCTCCTTCACCTTCCCCACCGCCGACTCGATGTTGCCCAAGCTCACGCCTTTAATGAACAAGCCCGAGCCCGCCGTCCATTCGGCCGGCAGCATGCCGTAGCGGTAGTCGGGCCGGCCAGGCGCCAAAAACTGGCCCGTGCCGGGGAAATACAGCGCAAAGTGGTCGAGGTAGTCCCAGGTGTCGAAGCTGCCGTCGAACGGGTTTGCCTCCCGGCCACTCGTCACCACCAGCTCGAACTCGATGCCCAACGTGCGGTAGATGGCCGCCAGCAAGTGAGTGAATCCAGCTTCCGGCGCGTTGTGGGTGGCCACCACTTGCGGCAGCGCCGGGGTGGCGCCTTCTTCGAGGTTAAAATTAAGCTTGACGTAGTTTTCGGCCGCGGCAATGCGCTCGGGCAGCGGGCCCACGGTGGGCAGCTTGGCAGCGGCCAGCACTTTGGCCACGGCTTTCACGTCGTCCTTGCTCAAGGCGGTCATGTTGCGGTAGAGAAACTGGCTGGCGTCGGCCCAGGTGAATTGCCGCACTTGGCCGCGGCTGGCCATGTAGGCCAGCTTGTATTCCACGCGGGTGCGTTGGGCCGATACGTTGGCAAATGCCTCCTCGCGCAGGGCGGGCACGGTTTTCAGCGTGAGGCGCAGGGCGCGGCGGCCCGCCATGGTGGTGTCCACTTTCGCTTCGGGGCCGTGGTACACGCGCGCTTCGAAAGTGAGCGTCTCGGGCGAAATCAATTCAAACACCACGTCGCGCGACGCGATTTCGGACTGCAGCACTTCGTTGCCGAAGTGGTTGAAGGGGCGCTCGCGGGTGTAAAAGTATTCCACTTCGCTGCCTTTTTCCACGCCGTCCACGGCAAACACCCGGAAGCCGCGGCCGCCCTCCTGGTCCTTTAGCTCTTTCATGTCGGCGGCCTTCACCTCGTGCACCTCGCCCCGCGGGCTGATGGTGCGGGCCTTGATGTCGACGGCCGCGCCGGATTCGAGCACCGGCACCACAATCTTATTGAAGCGCTCGATGCCGTCCGACGAGTTCACGCGCACAATGCGGTGCTCGGTGGCGAAGAGGCGGAAGTCTTTGCGGCCCTTGTCGTAGTAGTACTCCAGGCTGGTGAAATCGCGGAGAATGAGGGCCGGCAGCTCGGCGTCCTCCGCCGAGATGGGCAGGCGCTGGCGGCGCTTCACGTCCCAGTTGTAGCCGGCGTGAATGAGGTCGGCCGGGAGGGTTTGGGCCGGGGCCGCGGCAGCAATTAGCAGGAGAATTGCCAGGAGAAAGGGACGCATGTTATGGATAGTATAGAGTTTTCAGCAAGGAGTAAGTAGTTGAGAGCAAGATGCCGTCCGTCATGCAGAGCGCAGCGAAGCATCTCGCGTGCAGTTACTAATTAGTTGAAGCACGCGAGATGCTTCGCTGCGCTCTGCATGACCGGCTGGTTGTCACCATGACCGAAGCGGTGCTTAAGTCTTCTTTTTCTTCAGAATAACCACCTCGCGGTAGGCGTTGCCCAGCTTGCCTACCACCGAATTCCAGCTGCTAAACTGCTTGGGCTGCAGGAGCAAGTAGTTGATGTACACCTCCCGGTCCTGGATGATTTTGTCGCCTTTGCGCTCGTAGCTCACTTTGAAACCGATGGCATCGCCCTGAGCCTGCGCCGCGGGCGGCAGGTAGCTCACCTCGTAGCCGGCAGGCACCACCAATTCGGTGCGGGTGCGGGCGGTGTGGGCAAACTCGTTGTAGCGCGGCAGCTTACGGGCCACGGAGTCGATGCGGTCGGTGGCAAAGGGCCGCTCCAGGTTGAGGTTGATGTACACTTCGTCATCGACTTGCTGCACGTAATCCTGCAAGCGGTAGTCGTAGCTGATGGTCAGGGGTTGGTCGCGGGCGTCGAGGTTAGCAATGCTGTATTTGTCGACGAAGAACTTATTGTTGCCGCGCTCCAGCAGGGCCTTCACGTACTTGGTTTGGTTGGTACGGTCGAGGCCGTCAAGGCCGTAGCTCTGGTTCACTTTGGTGTACCCGGCCAGGTTCAAGCGGCCGGTACCGCGCAAGGTGGTGCCGTCGAGGGTGAGCACCGACGCGTCGTCCGTGCCGCTGCGGGCCCGGTCCATGGCCGGAATGGGCACCACCCGACTGGTTTTGGCGTCGAGACCCAGCAAGCCTTCCTTGCCCTGAATCATGGCCGAGGGCATGCCGTAGGGCGTGTGCTTGCTGGTGGCGTCGAGGAACACGTACTCGCCCGGCTTGGGCTCGTAGGTGGCAATCATGTGGTTGTCGACCCCAGGCGTGGCCAATTCGGCGTACTTGTAGGGCAGGTCGCGGGTGCCCACCCAGGTCAGGTAGGCATTCTTCACGCCGGCCAGGTGCAGCATCTCGTTGGTAAGGTGGGCCATGTCCTTGCAGTCGCCATAGCGGCGCGCATACACCAAGCCCGCGTCGTGCGGAATGAAGCCGCGCAGCCCTTGCTCAAAGGCAATGTACTTCACGTTGTCCTGCACCCAGTAGTAGATGCGGCGCACTTTGTCCTCTTCGTTTTTGGCCCCGGCCACCAGCGAGTCGACGCGGTGCTGCAAGGCGGGGCTGGGCTGCCGGTCGATGCGCTTCACGAAATCGGCGTACATGGTGTACAGCTCGGGCACGCCGGCCAGGAGCTTGCGCGGCTGGCCGGCTACCGTGGCTTCTTCCACATAAAACACGATGTGCGGCAGGTAGTAGCTGGCCTCGGGCCCGTCGGCGTCGCGGGGCGGGCTCGGCAGGTTGTCGGCCGTCCAGCGGTACACCACCTGGCTGCCTTTTTCCTCTTTGGTGTACTTGATGCCAGCGTGCTCGCCGTGGAAGGTTTTGTAGCCGATGCGCACGCCTTTGGGCGCCGTAATGGTCAGCTCGGCGTGCCGCACGGGCACGTAGGAACCCACAAAAAACGGCATCACGAAGCGGGCATCTACGTGCTTCACCGTATAGTCCGTCACGGTGCGGGCGCCGGGTGTAATGGAGGGAAAGGTAAACGACGTGGAGCGGGTGTCGTCAAAAAACACGCCCGACTGCGTCTCGAACTTTTCTTTGAAGTCGGTCACCTTCACGGTTTTGAATTTCTCGCCGTTGGGCACCATTGTGCGGGCTTCCAGTTTCTGCAAGCGACTGAAGTGGGCGCTATACACGCGGTCGTTGGCGTACATAGCCGACTGCTCGTCCAGATGCAGCATATCGGCGTGGTGCCGGGCCAGCACCTGCACCGAGTCGTTGCGGATTTCCACGGTCAAATCCTGCCGCATTTCCAGGTACACGGCTTTTTCGCCGGGGTACTGCTTCTTCATTTCGGCCACCGCCTGGCTGGGCGCCTGGGCGCTGGCGCCCACGGCCAGCAGGAAGCAGGGGAGAAGTATGGATAGTCGGTATCGCAGCATGGTATATTAATGTAAGAATATTCAACGTAACTATTTATTTCTCAGTATTTCCGCACGTTTGGTTTCTCGCGGAGGTTCGCGGAGGAAAAACGCGGAGGTCCGCAGAGGTCAGGTAGCCCAATCT
>NZ_DASVSI010000073.1:0-13965 GCF_036388155.1 Hymenobacter sp.
AGCATCTCTCCCGAGGAAGTAAATGATTCACTCTCGCGGGAGAGATGCTTCGACTTCGCTCAGCATGACCGCCGGATAGCACCACAGAGATGGCAACTAAGCGCGATTATTACGAGATATTGGGTATCGCCAAAAACGCGGCGGCCGACGAAATCAAGTCGGCCTACCGCAAGATGGCCATCAAGTACCACCCCGATAAGAACCCCGACGACCCGACGGCCGAAGACAAGTTCAAGGAAGCCGCCGAGGCGTACGAAGTGCTGAGCAACGCCGACAAGCGCGCGCGCTACGACCGCTACGGCCACCAGGGCATGGGCGGCAACGGCGGCGGGCCGCAGAACATGGAGGACATTTTCTCGCAGTTCGGCGACATTTTCGGCGGTGGCGGGTTCGAAGGCTTCTTTGGCGGACGCCAGGGCGGCGGAGGCCGGCGCCAGCGCAAGGGCTCGAACCTGCGCATCAAGCTGAAGCTCGACCTGGAGGAAATTGCCAACGGCGTGGAGAAGAAAATCAAGGTGAAGCGCTACGTGGCTTGCCAGCCGTGCAGCGGCACCGGCGCCAAAAACGGTACTGACCTCAAAACCTGCCCCACTTGCCAAGGCCAAGGCCAGACCAAGCGCGTGGTGAATACCATGCTCGGCCAGATGGTGAGCAGCAGCACCTGCCCCACCTGCAACGGCGAAGGCAAAACCATTGTGAGCACCTGCGACGTGTGCAAAGGCGAAGGCCGGCAGCTGCACGAGGAAGTGATTCCCATCAACATCCCCGCCGGTGTGGCCAACGACATGCAGTTGAGCATGAACGGCAAAGGCAACTTCCCGGAGCGCGGCGGCGTGCCCGGCGACCTGCTCATTCAGATTGAGGAGGAGCCGCACGAGTTCCTGAAGCGCGACGGCAACAACATCATGTTCGAGCAGTACATCTCCTTCGTAGACGCTGCCCTGGGTGCCAACCTGGAGGTACCGACCATCGAAGGCAAGGTGAAAATCAAGGTGGACCCTGGCACCCAGCCCGGCAAAATTTTGCGGCTGCGTGGCAAGGGCATCAAAGACCTGAACGGCTACGGCCGCGGCGACCAACTCATTCATCTGAACGTGTGGACGCCGAAGCACGTGAGCAACCAGGAGCGCGAGCTGCTGGAGAAACTGCGCGACTCAGACAATTTCACGCCGCACCCCGGCAAGAACGAGAAAGGCTTCTTCGAGAAAGTGAAGGAATACTTCGCGTAAGCCGAAGTTGACGGATTGAAAAGCCCCGTCTGGCCAGTGGCCGGGCGGGGCTTTTTTGTTTGCTTGGAGAAGACGAGGCTTAAAAGAACGTCATGCCGAGCGCAGCCGAGGCATCTCGCTCGTTTCGCCCTCACGATGGGGTTACTACCCCACGCGAGATGCCTCGGCTGCGCTCGGCATGACGGCCTGTTGGGAGCGCATTAAGAAATTATTTTCTGCCGCGCTGTAATGCCGCAGCGCGGGTTGCGATTAACTTCCCGAAACCACCTCTGAGAATGCCTGCTGCCGCGCCTTCTGCCGATTTTGTTGCCGCGCTGAATGAGTACCAGCCGCTGCTGCGCCGCGTGGCCCGGCTGTACTGCCAGGATGCCGACGACCGGCAGGACTTGTTCCAGGAAATCGTGTTGCAGCTGTGGCGGGCGTGGCCGCGCTACGTGCCACAGGCCAACGCCAAGCTGAGCACCTGGCTCTACCGCATCGCGCTGAACGTGGCCATTTCGAACCTGCGCCAGCGCACCCGGCGCCCGGCGCCCAGCGAGCTGAATGACGAGGCCCTGGCTGTGGCCATGGCGCCCGACGCCAGCCTCGACGCCGATGACCGGGCCGCCCTGTACCGGGCCATCGGCCGCTTGTCGGAAGTCGACAAGGCGTTCATACTGCTTTACCTCGAAGACCGGCCCTACGATGAGATGGCTGACATTCTGGGCATTACTCAAAACAATGTGCGCGTGAAAATGCACCGCGTGCAGGAAAAACTTCGTTCCTTTTTACTTCACGCCGCCTGATGGAACTCGATGACCTCCGCCGCCAGTGGCAACAGCAGCCCGAAACCGCTCCGCCTCCCGTGAGCCCCGCCCAATTGGAGGGCCTACTGTCCCGGCGCCCGACTGGTCTCATTGAAAAGATGCGCCGCAATGCGTGGTTCGAGACCGTTTTTACGGCGCTGGTGGCGGCGGCATTGCCCTTCTACATTGCGTTTCGGGACTCAGCGTTCCACCGTATGTACGGCGTGGCCATGCTGCTGCTGTCCGTCATCATGCTGTACTATTTCTACCGCCAACTGCAGCTGCTGGGGCGCATGGCCCGGGCCGAGGTGCACGTACGGGCGCATTTGCTGGAGCTGAGCGCCGGGCTGCGGAAGCTTTTGCGCTTTTATTACCGACTGACGCTGGCCACCACGCCTTTGGCGATGCTGCTCGTGCTGGGGTTCTTCACGGGCAAAGAGCTGGCGCGCACCGGAGACTTCCGCTGGGGGTTGATGGCAACCGTCGCTGCGGCCTTCCTGATGTTCGGCGCCGTGCTGCAGGTGGGCATGGTATACGGCACGCGCTGGTACTTGCAACGGCTTTACGGCCAGCACCTCGACCGCCTCGAAGCCAGCTTGCGCGAGCTCAGCGAAGAAGCCGTTACCTGACATTGACCTGATTCTTCTACATTTAACCTGCCAACCAATTCCTTTTTCTGTGAAACCAATACTGGAAGCCATTGACGTGCGCAAGGCGTACGCCAACCACGTTGCCCTCAGCGGCGTGAGCCTCGCTATCCCCGAGGGCAGCATTTTTGGTTTGCTGGGCCCCAACGGCGCCGGCAAAACCTCGCTCATCCGCATCATCACCCAAATCACGGGGGCCGATGAAGGCGAGATTCGATTCCGCGGCGAGCGGCTCAATCCCAGCCACATTGCTCAAATCGGGTACTTGCCGGAGGAGCGCGGGCTGTATAAAAAGATGAAAGTGGGCGAGCAGCTGCTGTACCTGGCCCGGCTGCGGGGCCTGAGCCGGGCCGATGCCACGGCGCGTATCAAGCAGTGGCTGGCGCGCTTCGACATTAAGGAGTGGGCCGGCAAGAACGTGGAAGACCTGAGCAAGGGCATGCAGCAGAAGGTGCAGTTCATTGCCACGGTCATGCACCAGCCCACCCTCATTATCCTGGATGAGCCGTTCTCGGGCTTCGACCCGATTAACGCCAACCTGATTAAGGACGAGATTTTGGAGCTGCGCAAGCAGGGCGCCACCATCATTTTCTCCACGCACCGCATGGAATCGGTGGAGGAGCTGTGCGACAACATTGCCCTGATTAACCGTTCGCGCAAGGTGCTCGACGGGCCAATCGGTGTGATTCGCAACGAGTTTAAGACCAATACTTACGAGGTAGAAGGCCGCGGCAAACTCATCGTGGTGCACCCCGACTTTGAAGTGGTGGAGCAGTCCGAGCGCGAAAACGGACATTTCTACGCCCGCGTGCAGTTGCACGGCGGCGTGCGGCCCAACGATTTGCTGCGCTACCTCATTGGCGCGGTGGAGGTGGAAGCCTTCCGGGAAAAGATTCCGAGCATCAATGAAATCTTCATTCGCCGCGTGCGCGAAACCATGCCGGAAACGCTGGTTGAAGAAACTGTTTAAACCCGTCTGTCATGCTGACGAAGGAAGCATCTTATCACGGCTGCCTTTGCTAGCGTTACTAACCACAGCAGTGCGGGCGTGATAAGGTCCTTCGCTGCGCTCAGGATGACAAAAACATTATGGCTTCTAAATTTTTACTCGTCGCCGAACGCGAATACCTGACCCGGGTCCGCAAAAAGGCATTCCTCGTGCTCACCTTGGCGGTGCCCCTGCTCATCGCCGCCTTTGGGGCCATTGTGGTCAAAATGGCCATGTCCGACAACGATACCACTGACGTGGTAGAAGTGCGCGACGACAGCGGCCTGAACTTGTCTAACCGCTTGGTTAATTCTTCCCAGCTACGTTTTGAACCCGCGAAGGGTACGTTGGCCGAGGCCAAAAAAGGGTTTCAGAAGGCCAAGCACGACGGTTTGCTGTATCTCCCCGCCGGCCTCAACGTGGACAATCCGGTAGGCGTGCAGTTCTACGGCAAGGGCAACATCAGCCTCAAAAAGCAAGTGGCCGTGCAAAACGCCGTGAACAAAGCCTTCTCGGAGCTGAAAATGCAGAAGTCGGGCCTCTCGCAGGAACAGCTCGACCGGCTGCGCTCCAAGGTGGAGCTGCAAACCATCAGCCTCGACGACACAGGGAAAGAAGCCAGCAGCAACGCGCTGGCCACTTCGGCCACGTCCTACGTGCTGGCCATCCTCATTTACTTCTTCATTTTCGTGTACGGCGTGCAAATCATGCGCGGGGTAGGGGAGGAGAAGTCGAGCCGCATCATGGAGGTGATGTTGTCGTCGGTGAAGCCCTTTGACCTGATGATGGGCAAAATCATGGGCATCGCCGCCGTGGGCCTCACCCAGTTTTTACTGTGGGGGCTGTTGTCGGCGGGCGCCTCGTCGGTGATTATGCCGTTGCTAGTGGGCAAAGACAAGCCCAAAACCGAAGTAGCCGCCGCTACGCCCGCGCCGGGCACCCCAGCGGCCGACGGGGAGCCCCAAAGCGCCGCCGGCAAATTTGACCAAAGCCTCCAGCAAACCACCCCCATGAACCCGACGGCTAAGATGTTGGACACCCTGGGCAACCTGCCGCTGGGCACCATCCTGTTTGGCTTCATCGTGTATTTCCTGGGCGGCTACCTGCTGTATGGGGCGCTGTTCGGGGCCGTGGGGGCGGCCGTGGACGACCAGACCGATACCCAACAGTTCATGTTCCCCATCACGCTGCCGCTCATTCTGAGCTACATCGTGGGCCTGTCGGTCATCCTGCGCAACCCCGATGGCCCGGTGGCTTTCTGGATGTCGATGATTCCGTTTACCTCGCCCATTGCCATGGTCATTCGCCTGCCGTTTGGCGTGCCTGCGTGGCAGCTGGCCTTGTCCATCGTGCTGCTCATTTTAGGCTTTATTGGCACGGTGTGGGTGGCCGCGCGCATCTACCGCGTGGGGGTGCTCATGTACGGCAAGAAGGTGACGTATAAAGAATTGGGCAAATGGATGTTCTACAAAGGGTAGTCCCATACCTTTGCTCGATGAAACTCTACTACCGCTCCATTTCTGCTTTTTTGCTGTTGCTGCTGCCCCTGTTGGGTCTTAAGTGCAAAAAAGACGACATCGTTAAAGCCAATCAGTTCAACGTGCAGGTTCGCGTGACCGGAGAGAACTTCTATGGCCTCGGGGCCGAGGTGAAAGTAGAGTCGCGGCGCAACGTGCTGAACCCCACCCCCGGGCCCTCGCTGAAAGAGAGTTACCCCACGTCCATTAATCAGACCTACAACCTGGGCACGTTTGGTGTGCAGGACGATGTGACCATCAGCGCAATGTTTACCAACGTGACTTGCTCTGGTACGGTGCAGCCGGTCAGCAACACCAAGCTCAAGGTGGAGCTGCTGGTCAACGGGCGGGCCCTTAATACCGTTGAGCTCTCGCCCGCGTCGCGCAACATGACGGGTTTTTCGTGCAGTCCCTACTGGTTGATAACCACCGCCGGCAGCGGCGACGACTGGGACTGAGCAGCTGACCCTGTACCACGCCCACCCCATACAAAGCCGTCCTGCTGAACTTAATTGCAGCAGGGCGGCTTTTTTACGGTCTGCTCTATCTGCTTGCGTAGCGGCGCCGTGCACTGCTCGCGGCCCGTTCCTGCCGGCTGTTCCTTTGTGCCATGAAATCACTCCTTTCTGCTTGCCGCTTTTGGGCCATTTGCTGCCTCGCTTTCGCGAGCGTTGCCTTCACCGGCGACCGGCCCGCTTACCGCCTGTTCACCGCCACCGGCCAGCCGGCCGACTACGACCAGATGCTGCAGGAGCTGGCCCAGGCCGACGTCGTGCTCTTTGGCGAGCAGCACAACGACGCCCTCACGCACTGGCTGGAGTTGCAAGTAGCCAAAGACCTGGCCCGCCTCAAGCCCGGCAAGCTGGTGCTGGGCATGGAAATGTTTGAGCGCGACGTGCAGCCGCTGGTGGCGCAGTACGCCGCCGGCACCCTGGCTGATAGTGCCTTTGAGCGCCAGGCGCGCCCGTGGCCCAACTTTGCCACCGACTACCGCCCGCTGGTGCTGTTTGCCAGGGACCAGAAAATTCCCGTGGTCGGCACCAACGCCCCACGGCCGTTTGTGAGCTCGGTGGCCCGTGGCAGCCTCAAGGCGCTGGACAAGCTGCCCGCTGGCGACCGCGCTTTGCTAGCGCCGCTGCCGCTGAAGGTGGACTTCGACCTGCCCGGGTATAAGAAGATGGCGGCCATGTTCGGCGGCGACAGCAAAGCCCACGGCGGGGGAGCGCAAAACATCATTCAGGCCCAAGCCCTGCGCGACGCCACCATGGCGCATTTCATCCGCAGCAACCGCCAGGAGGGGCAAACCCTGCTGCATTTCAACGGCAGCTACCACTCCGACAACCACGACGGTATAGTGGCTTACTTGCGCCAGTACGCGCCCAAGCTGCGGGTAAAAACGCTAAGCGTGGTGACGCAGGAGCAGCTGCAAACCCTGGACAAGGAGCAAGCAAACGTGGCCGATTTTGTGATTATAGTACCGGCCGATGCGGCCAAGACGTATTAGGGCGAAGGCATTCACCTTTTGTTCCGGCCGCTCATGATTTCCACGCAAGACTACAGCACCCTGCCCGATGCACCCGCCCTACGACGCCTGTGCAAGGCGCTGGCCGTGCTCGACGCCATCAATTCGCAAGATTGGGAGTACCGCTACTACTCCTACAACGCCGAGTGGGGCGAAGGCGAAGAAGCCCTGACCATGCGCGACGGCGAAGGCGACGAAATGCTGATTTTGTTCCGGGCGGAGGGCTGCGTCATCAACGGCTTTCTGCACGAGTACGACCAGCCCGACAAAACCCAGGTCACGCGCGGACTGCCCGAGTACTTCGACGACTTCATCTTTGGCGAGCCCGTCAATTCCATTGGCACCACGTTTTGCTTGTGGCACACGGCCGGGCACGGCTGGCAAACCGGCGTGGTGGAAAACGAAGACGACGGCTCCGAAGAGCTGCTCTACATTTTCGACGGCAACCCCGAAACCTACGCCGACTGGGCCGACGAATACTACGGCGAAGAAACCGACCGCTCGCCCCTGAATGTGAACGCCGTGGCTCAAATTTACCGGGGCGAAACGCTGACCAAAACCATCGTGCTGGGCATTGTGGATGAACTGGAGGACTGGCCGCAACTGGAGGAGGACTTGCGGGCCATCGGCTACCCCTACGATTTCAGCTAACGGCAAGCGGTGAATGAGCAGCTGGCTGGTTCTTATTTTTAGCCGCGCCAACTGCTTGAAACCATGCAAATCAGAGAAGCCCGAGTTGCCGACATTTCCGCTTACATGGAAGTCCGCTTTGCCGTCAAAGAAAACGTGCTCAACAACCGGGCGCTGGTCACCGACGAAGACAACGTGGACTACCTCACGCGCCGCGGCAAAGGCTGGGTGGCCGAAGCCGACGGCCGCGTCGTGGGCTTCGCCATTGCCGACTTGCAGGACCACAGCATCTGGGCCTTGTTTGTGCACCCTGATTTTGACCAGCAAGGCGTTGGCGGTACTTTGCACCGCACCATGCTCAACTGGTATTTCCGGCAAACCAGTGAGCCCGCGTGGCTGAGCACGGCGCCCGGCACGCGGGCCGAAGAATTTTACCGCCGCCGGGGCTGGCAGGAAACCGGCCGGACCAATAGCGGCGAGGTACGGTTTGAGCTGACGGCCGCGCAATGGCTAGCTTATGGGCATCACCAAAGCCATTAGGCCCTCTCATGCACTTCCGTTTGCTTGTTGTGTTTTGCCTTGTTGCCCTCAATTGGGCGCTGGTCCCGTGTGCGTGGGGCCAGCAGGCCCAGGGCCCGGCGTTTACCGTGGTGCCGCTGGGCGTGCAGGGCGGCCTGGCCGAAGGCAACCTGTCGGCGTATCTGGTGGCGCCGGTTGGGAGCACCGCCTTCGTATGCCTGGACGCGGGCAGCCTGCACACAGGCATCGAAAAGGCAATTGCCAATCGGGCTTTCAAGGTTTCGAGCGACGAGGTCCTGAAGCAGTACATCAAAGCCTATTGCATTTCGCACCCGCACCTCGACCACGTGGCGGGCTTGCTCCTCAACGCGCCCGACGACTCGGCCAAGCCCATCTACGGCCTTCGGGAATGCGTGGCCACCCTCCAAAGCGAGTACTTTAACTGGCGGGCCTGGCCAAACTTTGGCAACGCGGGCACCCCGCCAGCACTGAACAAGTACCAGCTGCAAACGCTGACGCCCCGGCAGGAAACGCCCATTCCGAACACCCGGATGAGCGTGCAAGCCTTTGTGCTCAGCCACTCCAAGCCCTACCAAAGCACGGCGTTCCTGGTGCGCAGCCAGGGCAGCTACTTGCTTTACTTGGGCGATACGGGCGCCGACAGCGTCGAAAAAACCCCTGCCTTGCGGGCGTTGTGGCAGGCCGTGCAGCCCATCGTTCAGCGCGGGCAGCTGAAGGCCATTTTTATTGAGGCATCGTACGACAACTCCCAGCCGTTGCAGCAGCTTTTTGGCCACTTAACGCCCGCGCTCCTGATGCAGGAAATGGCCGTGCTGGCCAAACTTACCGGCGCCGCGGCCCTGCGCGGCTTGCCCGTGGTCATCACCCACACCAAGCCCACGCTGCGCAATGCCGACGTCCTAAAGCAACAGCTTGCCAAAGCCAATGCCTTGCAATTGAAGCTGGTGTTTCCGGAGCAGGGCCGCCCGCTACAGTTTTGAGTATTTCCGAAATAACGCGGCAAATGAGATTCCCCGTAATTTGCCGCCCTAACCGCTTCACATCATCCGCTTCTTGTTGATTACAATGCCTGACACCGATTCCCAAAAACAAGCACTTTTCCAGCAGGTAGCTGCCCAGCTCCAGCAGCAAGGCTTTACCATTGCCAAAGAAGACCCCACGCGTCCCTGGGGCGGTTTCTTCGTCATCGACGAAGACCAGGCCCAGCAATTTGCCGACACGTATTTCGATGGCCTCTCGGTCGACAAGCTGCGCATTTCGGGCAAGCTGAGCCCCAAAATGCTGCTGGTCGCGCCGCAGCAGCGGCTGTCGTGGCAATACCACCACCGCCGGGCCGAAATCTGGCAGGTGGTACAAGGGCCCGTGGGCGTGGCCACCAGCGAAACCGATGAGCAAGGCGAAGTGAAAAGCTACCAAGTAGGCGAGCGCATCGTGCTCAAGCAAGGCGAGCGTCATCGTTTGGTGGGCCTCAACAACTGGGGCGTATTGGCCGAAATCTGGCAGCACACCGACGCCAGCCAGCCTTCGGACGAGGACGACATTGTGCGCGTGCAGGACGACTTCGGCCGCTAATATTTTTCTACACTATTTACGCTCACTTGCATGAAGCACACGCTTATCCTTATTCTCTCGCTGTTCACGGCCGTCGCTTCGTGGGCGCAGTCGTTCGAGGGCGAAATCATTTACGCCAATACTTATAAGAGCAAGGCACCCAACGTGACGGACGAGCAATGGTCTAGCATGATGGGCAACACCTATAACTACTACATCAAGGGAGCGCAGTACAAATCGGTGGCCAATGGCCAGTTGGTGCAGTGGCAGTTGTATCGCAGCGCCGACAACAAATTGCACAGCAAGCTGGCAAATTCGGAAGCTGCTTTCTGGAATGATGGAGGCGTGAACGAAGACACTGTTCTGAAATCCGAAATCAAAAAAGGAGCAGTCGAAATTCTAGGCTACAAATGCGATGAATTGACGCTGACCTGCAAGAATGGCGTGCAGAAGTATTATTACAGCTCGAAGCTTGCCGTCGACCCCAAGCTATACGTTAACCACAAGTTTGGCAATTGGTACGATATGCTGATGCTCACCAAATCCATGCCCCTTAAAATGATTGTTGACGCCCCACAATTCAGCATGGAAAGCGTAGCCACGGCCGTAAAGCCCGCCAAGCTTGAAGACAAATTCTTTGAGTTGCCCGCAGGCATGCAAACGCAGAAAAGTCCCTATTAAGGCCAACCGGCCCCATGTAAAAAAGCCTCGGCCAGTAGCGGCCGAGGCTTTTTTGTGGACAACGAATTGACTTATTCTTCCGCTGGTTCTGGCTTGGCCTTTTTCATGGCCTCGGCCAATTCCTTTTGCAGCTGCGCGCCCGAGTCTGCCGGTGCTTGCTCGGAAATGTTGTACTGCTTTTGCAGCCGTTTCCACTCGTCGATTTCGATGTAGACGCCAGTGATGTTGCCTTTGGCGTCGGAGAGATATTTGATGTCCATGGGTTGCTCGGTTATTCGCCGGGGCGGTACGTTTTCTCGGCGTGGGTTTTTACGTCTTCCGGGTAAAAACGCACATCCTTGAAGCGGCCCGTGGTGTAAAGCTCGGCTTGGTCGGTGAAGTGCGGCATGCCGGGGCGGCTGCTCTGGCCGCCCGTTACTACGGAGCGCGCCGTAATGCGCGGGCCAAATTCCACCACCGCCACAAAGCTGTTGCCCACGGCCCCGTAGCGTTTTTTGGTGCCGGGGTAGGCGCGGGCCCCAAAAGCAGCCAACGAACCCCACGACGACGAGGTGAAAGCTACCGGCACGCTGGGCTTGCTGTCGTCGTAGGTTTCCTGCACCTTGCCGGTGAGGCGTTGGTAGCGGTTGACGTCGCCCCAGGCAGTTTTCCAGGTGCCAAAGTCGCGCGTTAGGTCGTCGAGGGCCTCGGTGAGGGCAGTTACTTTTTCCGTGGGCGAAGTATTGGCCAAAGCAAACTTTGTGAAGCTGATGTAGTCGAGCTGCGGCTGGGCCGACGGCACCCGGGCGCGGGCCTTGGCCAGTAGGCGCTCGGCCCAATAAATGGCCACGGTTTGGGCCACCGAAGTCTGGCTGTAGTTGTGGTTCCAGGCGCGCAGCAGCTCGATGGCTTCGGCAGTAGCGGGGGCCGCGGCTTTATCGGCCGAGGTGGGCTGGTAGGCTGTGAGCAAGGGCGGCAGCATATCGTCGAAGCCCGTGAGATGCGGGTCGTTGGCCGCCGCAATTAGGGTATCGAGGGTGAAGCTCGTTTTCCTGCTCAGCACCCGCACGGCATTGAGGCCGCGGTAATTTTCGGTGTCGGGGGCCATGTACTTCGGGTACTTGGTCGGCGCCGGGCTGCTGGTGCCTGAAACCGTGAAGGGAGTGGAATTACAGTTCTGAATGAAGCCGCTCTCGGGGTTGTGCACCTGTACCAGCTCGGTCACGCCGTGGAAGCCCTTCCACTCAGTGGCGGCGTTGCTGCCGTCCACGGGTTGGCTCCAGTCAAATTTGGGGTCGCGCTTCGGCATGAAGTTGCCGTGCCAATAGGCTGTGTTGCCCTTGTTGTCGGCAAATACCGTGTTGTTTGAGGCGTTGCCGTTGAGCTTCATCACGTCTTGGTAGCTGGCGTAGCCGGTGGCTTTGGTGCGCAGGTACGACTGCTGCAGGGCCGCCAGCGGCTCGTTCATCATGCGCACCGCCACCCATTGCTGGTCCGACTTCTGGCCCACAATGGGGCCGTGATGGGTGCGGTAGGCCGTGAACTCCCGGCGCAACACCTTGTTGCCGTCGCGGTAGGGCAGGGTAACCTTTTGCACCTGCACGGGCCGCAGCTTGCCGGCGTATTTGTAAAAGAAGGAGCCGTTCTTTTTCTCAATGGTTTCGAGGTATTCGTCCATCGAGTCGGCTTGGCTGGACGTGTGCATCCAGCCGCAATTTTCATTGAAGCCCTGGTACACGAAAAACTGGCCCCAGGTCACGGCGCCGTAGGCATTCAGGCCCTGTTGGCTTACCATCTGCACCTCCGAGCGGAAGTAGAAGGACGTGTGCGGGTTGATGAGCAGCAGGGCGTGTCCGCTGGCGCTTTTGGCTGGCGCAATGGCAAAGCCGTTTGAGCCCACTGGCTCCCGTTCCCGCTTTTCAAAATCGGTATTTATCCACGAGCTGGACTTCTTCTGGCTGTAAAAAGCCTTTAGTCGCTCGGTGCTTACCACGCTGATGTTGCCACCAATACTGCCCTCACTAAACATAAGCGGCATCCACGGCTGGAAGCGGCGTAGCAGCTTGGGCTGCACGGTGGGGTGGGTGGCCAGGTAGTAGTTGGTGCCCGCCGCGAAGGCGTCCAGCAGCTTTTTCATTTCCACCGGCGTCTTCTTGTAGATGGCAATGGCCTGGGTGGTATCCATGAACAGCCGGGCGCGCAAGTCGTGGTACAAAGCAGCTTCGCCTTCTACCTCGGCCAGCCGGCCAATGGCATCTAGATAATTGGTTTCGACGCGGTCAAAGTCGTCTTCGCACTGGGTGTAAAGCAGTCCGAATACTGCGTCGGCATCGGTCTTGCCGTAGATGTGCGGCACCCCGTAGGTATCGCGGGTAATGCTCACCTGCTGGGCCTGCTGCTTCCAGCGGGCTACTTCTTGCGGGCTGAATTTCTGTGCCTGAACCGAGAGGGTTGTCAATAAAATGAACGGTAGAAACAACGGGCGCATGAAACAGGAAATAAGTGAAACCGATGGCGCGAAAGTAAACGAAAAAGCCCCGGCTGGAGGGCCGGGGCTTAATCAATGAGATATCAAAACGTCATGTCGAGCGCAGCCGAGACATGACGTTTCAAAAGATTTTGTTACGCCGAGAACGACGAGCCGCAGCCGCAGGTGCTCTTGGCTTGGGGGTTGTTGAAGACGAAGCCGCGGGCGTTGAGGCCGTCCTGGAAGTCAACCTCCATGCCCAGCACGTACATGGCGTGTTTTTTATCCATGATGAGCTTCAGGCCGTCGAGGTCGTAGGTTTCGTCGGCGTCCTTGGCTTTGTCGAAGCCGAGCAGGTAGCTCATGCCCGAGCAGCCGCCGCCCTGCACGCCAATGCGCAGGCCGTAGTCGGCGGGCACGTTCTTCTCCTGGATGATATTTTTCACCTCAACCACCGCGCGGTCGGTGAGGCTGATAGGGGCGAGGGTGGCAACAGAAGCCATAACGAGACGATTTTGAAGAGGTGGACGACAAAGATACGGCGGCGACCGGAGTAGCTCGCAGTACGGTGTCAGAGCAGAAACAGCAGTTGGGGCCCGGCGGTTCACGGCGTATGTTTGCGGCCGTTGCCGCTGGCGCAAGTAGGCCCGCGCACGCGGAAACGGCAACTATTTCGTTCGCAGGCTCGAATTACTCTTTCGCCCTTCACTTCCTTCATTCCGGCCGCTATTCATGGATTCAACTACCTATTTCTTCGACCTGCTCAAGATTATTCTGCCGGCCCTCATCGTGGCCGGTATCATTTACCTGCTCTTCCGTCAATTCCTGGAAAAAGAGCAGCAGCGGCAGCTCATTGCCATGCGCATGGAAAGCGGCAAAGCCACGCTGCCCCTGCGCCTACAGGCCTACGAGCGCATCGTGCTGTTTTTGGAGCGCATTTCGCCCAACAACATCCTAGTGCGCCTGAGCAGCGCCGGCCAATCCGCGCCCGACTTCCACCGCCTGTTGCAACAAGAAATCCGGGCCGAATACGAGCACAACCTTTCGCAGCAACTTTACATTTCGGCCGATGCCTGGACGGTGGTGAAAGAAGCCAAGGAAAACGTGCTGACCATGGTAAACCGGGCATTCCACGGCATGCAAAACCCGGCCCAAGCCCGCGGCACCGAACTAGCCAAGCGCATACTGGAAGGCCTGATGATGGACGGCGCGGAGCCCACGGCCCAAGCCTTGGCCGTGGTAAAGAATGAGGCCGCAGCATTGTTTTAACACCTGCCACTTAATGAGGAATGAAGAGTGAAGAATGAGGAATTGTCATTGCGAGCGCAGCGCGGCAATCCGTCCTGTTCTCAGCGACCAGCTGAAGGTTGTGACAAATACCATAAAAAAGCCCCGCCTCTATTTCAGAGCCGGGGCTTTTCACGTCTTT